>JBAXDH010000009.1:0-55774 GCA_037141055.1 bacterium
TCAATTCCACCTATACGTTCTATCGTTCGCTGGACGGCGGGCTTACGTTCACGCTCATGTCTGCCCAGTCATTTTCAAATACGGTCGGTTCGCAGGTGGGGGGCAGGAACTCCGTTCAGAACATGCGCACCAGGCCCTACCCGATGATCGCGGCTGACAACAGTTACGGGACGAACCGCGGCAGGTTTTATTGCGTTTATGCGTCCAACGATCCTCCGGGAGACCTGAACAAACCAGATATCTGGTGCCGTTACTCCGACGATGGGGGAACCACATGGTCTGCAGCCGTCCTGGTCAATGACGATGCCAGCCCGCAAACCCATCACCAGTGGCACCCGGCCATCTGGTGCGACAAGCAGACAGGCCGGCTCTATGCCATGTGGATGGACACCCGCAATTGCCCGACCAACGACAGCGCCCTCATCTATGCATCCTATTCCGACAACGGCGGCGTTACCTGGGCCCAGAACCAGGCTTTGTCGAACCAGAAAATGAAAATCGACTGCCCCTCATGCGGCGGCGGAGGAACTCCGCGTTACGAAGGAGACTACAACGGCATCATTTCCAATAAAAAGGTTGGTATGGCAGGATGGACGGATTTCCGCCAGGGAAATTTCATGAGCGTGACCTCCTATTTTCCTGATTTTGCCATGGCGCTCAACAACACTGCCGGCAATCTCTACGTCCCCAACGACAGCATCGATTTCATCGTCAGCGTTCCGGGTGTAAAACTTTACACGGATACGGTGGTCCTTTCGGGCCAGATAACCCCGTCCCCTTCATCTGGGAGTATCACCTTTTCTTTTCCTCAGGGAAATAAAATCACCACCTTCCCCGGCTCCAAAATTGTCCGTCTCAAACTGACAGGAAATGTGCCCCTTTCAAACTACCAGGCCCTCTTTTTTGCAAAAGGACCTAACGGAACACCCGCCCACCAGCGCAACGCTACCATCACGGTCCTTGCTTCACAGACCCTCGCCGTATCTGTAACCGCCACACCTTCTTCGGTTTGCGCCGGGAGCTCAACACAGCTGCAGGCCTTTGCCAGCGGCGGAGCAAGCCCCTATACCTACGCATGGGCATCAAACCCGGCCGGATTCAGTTCAACACTTTCGAATCCGACTGCGACCCCGGCGGTCAATACCTGGTATATCTGCACCGTGCACGATAATGCGGCCACCATTAAAAAGGACAGCGTTTATGTTACGATCCTTGCCATGCCAGCCACACCCGGCACCATTTCAGGGAGCACAGCTCCCTGCATGGGCGCCACCGAAAGTTACAGCATCGCTTCCGTTCCAGGTGCGACATCCTATAACTGGAATGTCCCTTCAGGGGCTTCCATCCAGTCAGGACAAAACACTACGGCCATTTCAGTTCTCTGGGGGATGACCTCCGGTAACGTTTCAGTTTCTGCCGGCAACAGTTGCGGGAACGGCGCGGCCAGCCAGCTTGCCGTAACGCTGACCCCTGTGCCTTCAACGCCAGGGCCGATCACCGGGCCATCGGCCGTTTGTACCGGCACATCTGTCAATTTCAGCGTACCGGTTATATCCGGGGTGACCAACACCTGGACCGTTCCTCCCGATGCAACCATCACGGCAGGGCAGGGAACGAGTGCCATCACGGTTCAGTGGGGAATCAGTGCCGGCTTTGTCAGCGTAACCGCACAAATCGGCCCCTGCACAAGTTCCGCAGCCACCGTGGGTGTCAACGTGGAAACACTTCCAGCGGCCGCACAGGCCATGACGGGTCCCGATACCGTTTGCCAGGGGATGGGAGGCTACCAGTACACCATTCCCCCGATTTCCAATGCTTCATCCTACATATGGACAATGCCCCCGGGTGCTGTTATTTCACAGGGTCAGGGAACCAGTTCCGTCCATGTTGATTTCAGCGGTTCAGCCCTTTCAGGAAAAATCCAGGCGGCCGGAACCAACATTTGCGGCACCGGGGCAGAAAGTTCCACCTATGTGAATGTGGTGATTTGTACCGGGATCAGCGAGAACGGTCTCCATTCCCAGGTCAGGATTTATCCCAACCCCGTTCATGGGATTCTCTCCCTGTCCGTCAAAGGGACTGAGGACAAAATCAGGGTTCAGATCAACGACATAAGCGGTAAAAGCATGTATGACGAATCGTTCGGCAACCTGCCCGCCGATTATACCCGTCAAATTGATGTCAGCGGTTATGCAAAGGGCGTTTACATGATCAAAATCACGAACGGTTCCCGGGCCTTTAACGCGAAATTCGCGGTCGACTGAAATTAAAGTTGAACAATTGTAAAATGGCAAAATGGTGATACTGTTTTGCCATTTTACATTTTTACACCCTGCCATTTGATCTGTTCCTGTTAGGCAGCCATATCGCCACAACATTTCCCTTTTAATCGTGACAGGTATCATTGATACCAGGCATTATTTATTTTCATCCGAATGTAAAGTGGTGGAATAAAAGCGTATTTTTGTCGATATTAAATATATTTAGATTAAATAAATATAGTACAAAAATGCTCATTGTAATTTAACAGTTCAACGGGAAGATACCCCTAACATTTATAACCTATGACTAAAAATATACTTTACATTTTGATCCTTTCACTTATCACGTTCTCAGGTCTTTCAGCCCAGGATAACAGTCAGCAAAATCCTGCCGGGGGAGGTGAAAGCGTTTTGCATCCGACAAAAGTTGTCAAAGCTGCCTATTTCGATGTTTCGAAACCTTTGCGTGAAATGGTTTTGCAGAAGCACCGCAGGTTCAGGGAAGAAAAGGAAAATGAAAACCCCACGAATCCTTACTACGGAACATCCGGGCGCCCTCATCTTAACCAGCCAGACCCCGTTTGGCAGAGGCAGAACGGATCTCGCAGCCCGTTGACCGGAAGCAGCATACTTCAGAATTTCGATGGTATTGCCAGGGTTGACAATGTATATCCACCCGATACACATGGAGATGTAAGCAGCAGCCACTATGTTCAGGTAGTCAACAGCAGGGTGTCGGTTTACTCAAAGACAGGCACCCTTTTGCTGGGGCCGAATCCTTTGAGCACAATATGGGCCGGTATTCCTGCACCATGGGACGGTACGAATGCCGGCGACCCGGTTGTATTGTGGGATGAGACTGCACAACGCTGGATCATCAGCCAGTTTTCACTACCTGACAATAATTACGCAGAACTGGTTGCTGTTTCACAAACATCTGATCCGACAGGTTCCTGGTATCGTTATGTTTTCCAGTTCGGTACAGAGATGCCCGATTATCCGAAGCTGGGAGTGTGGCCCGACGGGTATTACCTTTCATTCAACCAGTTCAAAAACGGGGCAACGTATGACGGTATCGGGGCCGCTGTACTGGAACGTTCAAAAATGATAGCAGGCAATGCCGGGGCTACCATGCAGTACTTTAACCTCGGAGCTGCTTCAGACACCTGGTCGATGCTTCCATCCGACTGGGACGGAAGCAACACCCCCCTTGCAGGGGAACCGAATTATTTCATGTATTTCAACGACTGGACAGTTCCTGCCACCCCAACACTCAGAATTTGGTCGTTCCATACCGACTGGGCAACACCTGCAAATACAACGTTTAGCCTGACCACCACTTTGACGCCACCTGTTTTCGACTCCGAACTTTGTGGTGCAACCAGGGGAAGATGCATTCCTCAACCCGGAACGGGCATCATGTTGGAATCACTTTCCGACAGACTGATGTACCGCTTGCAGTACCGGAATTTCGGGAGTTATCAGGCCATGGTTACAAACCATACCGTAGATGTTAACGGATCCGGGCATTCGGGAATACGATGGTATGAACTGCGCAAGTCGGGCGGTGCCTGGTCGATATACCAGGACGGAAGCTACGCACCTGATGCGGCACACCGCTGGCTGGGGAGCATTGCCATGAACAGCCTGGGTGATATATTGCTTGGTTATTCTGTTTCCGACGGAACATCAATCAATCCTTCGGTACGCTATACAGGCCGACACGAAGGAGATCCCCTGGGCCAGATGACCATCCCGGAAGGCGAGATCATTGCAGGTGCGGGACATCAAACCGGTTCAGCAGCCCGATGGGGTGATTATGCCATGATGTCCGTCGACCCGGTTGACGACCAGACCTTCTGGTTTACAACCGAATATATTCAAACCAGCGGCACCGCAAACTGGAGGACCAGGATCGCCTCCGTTCTTTTGGGTCCCCCGGTACTGTCAGTTTCAGGAAGCCCGGTCAATATTGCCTGCCATGGAAACAGCAGTGGTGTTGTTAATATCACAGCAACCGGCGGTTCTACTCCATATACCTACCACTGGAGCAACGCTGCCACGAGCCGGAACATCAGCGGACTTACGGCCGGTAACTATTCGGTTACCGTAACGGATGCACTTTCATCCACTGCAAGTGGCAGCTGGACGGTAACCCAGCCTGCCCAGTGGTGGCCAGGCCTTTCAGGCCCTGCAGCAGTCTGCCAGAACATCGCGGGAAACGTTTACCAGACAGAACCGGGCATGACAAACTATATCTGGACGGTTTCCGGTGGCGGAACGATCACAGGCGGAGGGACTTCCGCAGACCACACCGTAACAGTTACATGGTCAGGCACCGGAGCACAGACCGTATCGGTAAAATATACCAACGGAAGCGGTTGTGCAGCATTTGCGCCATATGTTTTCAATGTGACCGTAAGCCCTTCACCTACCCCCGTTATCTCGGGTGCAACCACCATTCACCAGAACGACATTGTTACCTATTCCACGCCGTATGTTGCAGGGCATTCCTATTCCTGGAACGTAAGCAACGGAAGTGCCGTGATCTGCTATCCTCATACAAACTGCATCACTATTACCTGGGCATTCCCTTGCGGGGTGATATCCCCGGGATATGTTACAGTTACAGAATTCATCCAGGCAGGAGGATGCTCTGCGACAGCAAGCGAAGCAATCACGGTGCTTCCTTAATTTTATACTGATCGCGGATCTGGCAGTAAAAGACTGAATTTTTCCCAGCTCTGCTGCTGATAAAAAAAGGCATCCCTGATAACCGGGGATGCCTTTTTGCATATGACAGGCCATTTGTTTGCCTGCCAATTTCAGGATAACGCTATTTTTCTTTCTTATAGCGCATGTACCAGGTAAGCTGATAATAATCGGAATTATCCGTGGTTGCCAGTTTTGCAGACTCGTCAGCTGATTTGACGTAAGGCAGAAGCACATCACCACCCGGTTGCCAATTGGCTGGCATCAGTACCTGCTGCTTGTCGGCTGTCTGCAATGCAACCAGGGTCCGTTCAATTTCCCCGATATTTCTGCCGACATTCATCGGATAAAAGAACATGGCCCGGATTTTATTTTTAGGGTCGATGATGAACACTCCCCTTACATCCTTAGTTGAACTCGTACTTGGCTGGATCATGCCATATTCTTTGGCAATAGACAGGTTTGCATCTGAAACCAGCGGGAAGTCAATCTTGAATGGCTCGCGGTCTTTAAACCTGATCGTTTCCATGTTTTTCTGCCATTCAACATGATTCTCCAGTTGATCTACTGAAACAACCAGGATTTTCGTGCTGAGTTTCTCGAAATTCTTTTGCACTGCCGCAAGTTCGAGGATCTCAGAAGTACAAACCGGTGTAAAATCTGCGGGATGACTGAAAAGAATCTTCCATCTGCCCACATAATCGCCCGGAAAATTGACTGTTCCGGTTGTGGATTCAGCGATGAAAGAAGGGGCATCTTCCCCAAGCATGGGGAAGTTTCGTTGGTTTTTTTCCTGCGCCCACATCTGGCTGGCAGAAAGGACCAGAATAACTGATATGACTATTATCTTTTTCATTTTTTTATATTTAAATGGTTGAATCATTTGTGTTTGATGGTAAAATGGAATTAGATTAAATATAAACAAAGGTACGTAATAATAGGGTCATTGTCAAGGAAAAGTTAAAATATAATTGATAAATAACCGCTCACTCAACTCTTTTCACTGGAACAGCGAATAAAGTTGAGTGAACAGGGATGAATGAAAAGAGAAAAGGGAACAGTGAACAGTACCCCGGCGGGATTATGTAAACGAATCAAGCTACCTGACCACGATCATCCTTTTGGTTTCGGAATAATCGCCGGCGGAGAGTGTGTAAAAATATACACCCTTTGCCAGTGATTGGGTGTCAAACTGAACATCATAACTGCCTGTACCCTGGAATTCATCTTTCAGTACAGTCAACACGGTACCATAGACATTCGAGATTTTCAGAGACATATGGCAGCTGACAGATAAATAATAGGTTATGATGGTGGATTGACTTGCCGGGTTCGGCCTGTTCTGTTCCATGCTGAATATTGAACGGCCTTCATCCCCGTTGTTGCCGGTCCCCTGCGGATATAGCTCAATGAAATCGCCCGGAATTAAGACTTTCCCGGCAAATGCAGCATAATCGGGGGCATAGCGGTAAACCCTGAATACCGAATTCATTGTTTCATCAGGTCTGACCGGGTTAATGGGGATGGTGTTGCCCTGCGTCATCGGCCCGTTGTCATCGACGGGACACAGGTACCGCCACACGATCTGCCCGGCAGGGGTCACTTCGGTAAAATCACCATGCCCGCCTTCGCAGATCAGGGTATTTCCATTCGGCTGCCGCTGGGCTCCTGAAATGTTTTCCGAGTAGAGCGCCTCCGGCGGGGAGGCCATGTAACTCCAGGTGAAGTTGGCCGGGCCAAATGCGGTGCCGGAAACGTAGGTATAATTGCCGCTGGCATCCACCGGCGGTGTTATTTCATCTACAGTTGAATATGGCGGGGTGCGTCCCAGCCCGTTGTTGTAACAGGTTAAATTTCCGGCGCCCGGGCAGCCTGTCTTAACCCATTCGACGTCATGCTGCTCAAAATATTTACGGCTGGTGATTGTTCCTGCGCCATAGGTAAGCGGGTTTCCCCAACGGTATATCAGGTCGCCGCCTTTCCCGCGGGTTCCGCCTGTATGGCCTGCGGCCTGTGCTGTGGTTGTGCTGTGGTCGATGATCCAGGCTTCGCTGTTGCCTCTCACGCTCATGAGTATCTGGTCAAAGGCTGCGTTGTAATCGATCGAATTCATGTGGTTCCAGAAGAGCGGAAGGATGCGGTGGTCGCCATCGGCATCGATTAATTCGGGATGGGCGCTTACTACACCAAAATTGGCTTTGGAACTGCTGTAGTCCTGGATCAGGTGATCCCAAACATGCCATTCCCACACAATCGTTCCGCCAACCGGGTATATCGGCTGTATTTCTACCACATAATCGGGAAGCATGTAGCCCTTTTGCTGTATCTCCGGGTTTAGTTTGGCAGGGTCAAACCCTGCAGCAAGAACATCCGCATACATTTTCTTCTCCACAACCAGCATGATGATGTTTCCGTTCGGCAGCTTTTTTATATCGTGATGCTGCATGTAGGTCGGTGTTGAAAAATCCATGGACCATACCAGGTTGTCATCCCAGTCATATTCTTCAATTCTTCCTCCTTCACCGCCACCCGTGCCCAGCTGCCCCTGAGTCATGCAGGTGCGGAGCAGGTTCCCGTTCTCAAGGAGATACACTGCCTGTCCCGGAGGATAGGTGCTGGCATCCCATTCATGCACCTTCCGGCCTTCATTATTGATCAGGTAGGTCATGGTGTTTTGCTTGGGCGCAAACATGGTATACCCTCTGAATGATTGAAGGGTATCATTCATAAACAGGCCCATGGTCCGGGTCTGCCCGAAACCAATACCGGAAATAAAGATGAAGATCGCAACAGGAATTAAATTGATCAGGTTAAGTTTACGCATAACATCCTCTTTTTAAATGATGAACTTATTATTTGATCAGGATCATTTTTTTTGTTGACACGCTTATGCCAACCTGGAGCCTGCAGACATAAATGCCGCCAGGCTTATTTTCTGCTTTCCACTGACAGGTTTGCACGCCTGCGTTCATTTTTCCCTTCAGCAGGGTGGCCACGTATTTCCCGAACGAATTGTAAACATCCAGCGTCACATCAGCAGGCATGGAGAGTTCGAACCGGATGGTCGTGCTGTGGGCGAAGGGGTTGGGATAGTTCTGGACAAGCCGTATTCCGTCGGGCAGGGTTCCGCGGTCGCCCGTAACTCCAGTTGTACTGCCGGTATATTTTCTGACAACCCGGAATCCCTCATGGTACCATGGATGATACGGATCCTGCGGCCCGCGGAAATAGGAGGGGCAGCGGTTGGAAGCCCGCGAATGACCGTCATTTACATTGTTTGAATCGATGCCATTGTACCAGTTCCCCCCGCGAACCGCCCTGTAGGGTTTCCCGTCGGGCATGGGTGAGCCGGCAAGCGGACCGGTCGGGTTATCGATCGGACTGGAAGCATAATAGGTTGTTCCGTACCAGTCATACAGGAATTCCCACACATTTCCCTGGACATCATACAACCCGTAACCGTTTGCGCAGTCGGAAGTCTGATAGCTTGTGGCGCTGCCAGGCCAGTTGAAGTCTGTTTTTTGTTTCAGCGATCCGTCATAGAACCCCGCCGGGGTGCTGAAAGGATAGGCCCCGGTTTCATAGGGGTCGCCGGAATTGGGCAGATTCGCCTGGGACCTGTCAACTGTATTCCCGTTCGGATATTTCAGGTAAGGATTTGTATGTCCGCCCCTTGCCGCATATTCCCATTCGGCCTCCGTGGGGAGACGGTACCCGTTTTTCGTGAAATCACATTCCCAGGTGGAGAGGTTGAAACATTCCTGCAGGCCGTTCTGAGCACTAAGCCAATTGCAGAAAGTTGCAGCGCCAAACCACATCACCCCCACAACAGGGTGATTCGCCCTGAAGTCGGCCATGTAAAAACCTGTGCCGTCATACCCGATGCTGTAATAGGGTGCATTCTGGTTGGTGTAATACAGCGTGACGGTATCCCCGGTAAAATGCACCTTTCCATTGCCCACCTGTATGGATCCGGCCAGCAACGAAGCATTCAGAAATGCAAGGAATTGCTGGTGGGTGGTTTCTGTCACGGACATTGACATGGAGTCAACCCTGACGGTATGGATCGGTATTTCATCGTTGGAATGACCCGGGTCGTAATGACCATTGTGGTCGCCCATTTCATACTCGCCTCCCGGGATTGTCACTTCGGTGAGGTTCAAATCGCTGTTGTCCGTTCCTCCCCTGACGAGCAGGACATTTTCTTTCAGTGTTTTGTCATTGTATGAAACAATGCCATACTCGATGTTGATATCCCATGCCTTGGTGCCTGTCTGATACATCGAGGTTGACGACCAGTAGTTACCCTGCAGGGAACTGGTGAAATAAGTTTTATTGAATGAAGGTTTGAACAACGCAACATCATTCAGCGACTGAAGTTCCTTAATATTCGGAAGCCGCCAGTCTGTTTTTGCTCCCAGGGAAATGGTTCTGGCATAGGCGAGGGCCTCTTCCCAGGTCACCGCACTCGGTGACTGGATTTTCTGCCAGGTAAGCCCGGTAAAATTGTCCCTGATGGTTCCGTTGCCATTGTCTGTAAAGTGGGGCACCGAAAATACGGTCGAAAATATGCTTCTCACCGCTCTTGCATGAAACCGCTTTGATCCCCCGGCGCTCAGTGTTTCAGATTTAGGATGGGCCCCGATCCCTCCGCCGGAGTTAACGACCCATATCTTTGCTGCGTCATCTGCCTGGGCCTCGCTGGTCCACCAGTATTCGGCCGCGGTAGTTGTAAAACAGACAGAATTCAGGGCAGGATTGAGATGATTGTAATTGTTGATGCTGAACAGTTCGATACCGGTCGGCAGGCGCCAGCCGGTTTTGCCTCCAAGGGACAGATTGTTGCAGTACGTTGCGGCATTCTCCCAGGTCATTTCGCCCCCATCAGCCTTCTGCCACATCAGCCCGGTGTTATTGTCGCTGACGGTCCCGTCGCCGTTGTCGGTTAATGAGGGAGGACTGATGAGCACATCGGCGTCTTCACCTTTTGTTGCCGTATAAGTATCGGTCTGACCGGTATCGGGAAGCCTGAACGGCAGGAGTTTCTGTGCGGCCAGCTGGGAGCAGGATGCGCCGGCAATAAGCGCGAAAATCATGATTTTTTGAGTGAGACGTGCCATGGTCAAATGCATTTAAGTTATTGGATACAAATCAGTTTAATCGTTTTTGAAAAATTACCGGCGGTAAAACTGCAATAGTATACTCCGCCGGCATTTGACAATTTCTCCGGGCTGAACGACACAGAATAGGTGCCTGCCTGCTGAAATCCATTGGCAAGCGCTTGTATTTCCCTCCCGGTCATGTCGAAAATTTTCAGCTGAACATTGCAGGGGGCCGGTAATTTATACCTGATCGTCGTTTCTGAATTGAATGGGTTTGGAAAATTCTGATCCAGCCGCGGCGATGAAGGGTTTCCGCTGTTATCCGCAACGGCGGAAACGGTTTTTCTGATGGTATAGGAATCTGCTATCTCGCCGTTCACATGGCCGCCGGTCTCTTCATTCGGCAGGAAAGTTTTGACATAGTCGATCCTGGCCGTTGAATCAGTTACCGTGACCAACAGGAAACCCCTGCTGGGCAGCAGTGTTCCGTTCACATACCCGTACTGGCTTCCGGTGAAATTGGTGATGTTCCGCGATGAAGGCTGGGGAACTTCCTGGTAAACCATCCCGTTCATGTCCTGCTTTGCGTAACAATGATCGTGACCGTGGAAGAAAATGTCTGCGTTGTTCTCCACCATCAGTTCGTGAACGGTTTTTTGCCACCCGGGGCGATTCTGACTAAAACCCCAGGTGAGATCGGTGTTTTCTCCCCCTTGTTCATAAAATCCAGCATATTCCGATCCGCCCCTGCCATCGTTCCCGTATCCGCCAACCAGCTGATGGCAGAAAACAAATTTGAACCTGGCCTGGCTTGTTGTGATCACGTTTTTGAACCAGTTGTACTGATCCTGGCCGAGCGTCCAGCCCCATCCTGGTTTGGTTATCGTGTACCAGTATGGATCGAGGACGATAAACAGCGTATTCCCCCATTCAAAGGAGTAATAATTCTCCCTTAATCCCACATATGGTTCGGGTTTTATATTCCCTGTATAAAAAGAATTCGGATAGGGATTCGGATAAAACAGTTTTCTTGTGTTGGCCGCAAGGACCGGGAGGCAGTTTGGTGTGCCGTCGATGGACCAGCCATTTTCCCCCTCATGATTTCCGATCACCAGGAAAAGCGGAACCGAATGGCATGTTGCGCCAAAGAAGGGGCGATAAATTAAATGACGCCCGGTGATGTTAGCCTGGTTCTTCACAGCAAGTTTTTCCGACATGAAAATATCCCCCAGGTCGAAAAGGAAATCGGGACTTTTTGAAAGAACGTTCTGAAGCGTCAAGGCATATGCCGAAGTATTTGAATTGGTGTCGAGATGCGGATCGGCTTCAATGGCAAATGAGAAGGTACTGCCAACAGGGCGCAGCGTGTGAAATGAACGCCCGGCGCCGGCTGAAAAGGCAGCAGTGGAACCCATGGGTCTGCAGCGGGTCCTGTAAAAGTATTTTGTATCCGCGGCCAGCCCCGAAAAATCAGCTTCGAGCGCAGAATCGGGCACCGCAGAGTAAGTGGGGGTGCTCATGGGATAACTCCCGGAGGAAGTGCCGTATTCCCAGTATACCTCTGCCGGCTGATCAAACAGGATGCTCATCGTGATTGCCGAATTTGTGGGCCGGCCGAGAATTTCGGTGCAGTTTTGGGCAGATATCACATTGCCTTGTATCAAGGTACCCAATAAGATAATGGTGGTAATTCCTTTCCGCATAATCAGCTGATTTTGAAAAATTGAAAACTGATTTGATGATAATACACAAAAAGCCCGGTCTACCCTGAACCTGTTTTTGAAATTTCAAGAATGGCAATAAAGGGATGCCCTGAAAAAAATTCATCAAACTTCTTATGCAGATATTACGTAAATAGAAATTATTATTAAATTGGTACGCTGGCACGGAAAGAGGATGCCGTCACCATTATTAAACACTTCATCATGAAAAAGATGGTCGTGCTTTTGGGAATCATGCTCATCCCTGGTCTTCTGATACCGGTTTTTCAATCGTGCAAACCCTGCAAGGCAGGTGTGGAGGACTACAGGATTAAAGGTCTTAAAGGGAAAGCCTGTGTTGCGACAGGAACTTATGTTTCCGGCCTGGATACGCTGTACCTCACCTATCCATATACCCAGGGCACTGCTGTTTCATTTGACAGCCTTCACATCCTGATTACCGATACATCGTATTACGCAGTCAACAAGCCGCTCGAACAGAATTCCCCTGGCATCAGCGGCGCTTATGCATGTTCTCCTGGTGTGATGGTGGACCTGATAAAAAGCATTGTCATCACCTCCACGGAAGATTATAATCCTTCCTTTCCCAAAGGTTCGGACCTGGGACCGATTATCCGGGTCCTGCCATTTTCCATGGGCTCAGGAATGGCCCTGGCAGAATATCTTAAACATCCCAGAACCTTCAGCTCTCGTGAAAGTTTCCTCTTTTCAGCCGCTCCCGACCAGGCCAGGATTCATGATATCACCTTCCAATATTTTTTATCTGACGGAAGAGAATACCAGGCGACAGTTGCGGGGTTGCTGATTAAATAGCAGGTTGCAGGAATGGCGCTCCGGCACCATGTTTTTGTGCCATTTTATTTTTTTATGTAAATTTACCAGACCGGTCAGACATAAATGATGGCCGTAATATTGATCATATAAAAAACCTATCTTCATTATTGTTTTAAAAACGGATCATTATGAAAACTTTCTTGAAATCAATTTGCCTCACTCTTTTTCTGGCAAGCTTCTTATTTTCTTCGGTTCATGCTCAGCGATACCTTGCCGGTGCAAGCATCAACGGGAAATGGGGATTTATAGATACAAAAGGCAGCTGGGTCATCAAACCCGGGTTCGATGAAGTACAAAACTTTTCCGAGGGCCTCGCTGCTGCCAAAGGAGGAGATAACAACTGGGGGTTTATTTCAATGCCTGGATCATGGGTTGTCCAGCCCCAATATAAAAGGGCGGAAGATTTTTCCGAAGGACTTGCCCGTGTTTTAAACAGGGAGAATGGCAGATGGATTTATCTTGACAAAACCGGGAAACAGGCATTCGGCGAACAGTTCGAGAACTGTATGAATTTTTCGGAAGGACATGCGGCAGCCAGGGCCTCTTCTAAATGGGGGTATATCGATAAAACCGGGAAATATGCAATTCCCGACAAGTTTGAACATGCGGAGACTTTCAGCGAAGGCATGGGGCGCGTTGCAGTTGATAAAGTATATGGTTTTGTGAATGCCTCAGGAGGATGGGCATTATCCACCAGTTGCGAGAATATCCGTGACATGAAAAGTGGTGTTGCCCCGGCCAAAGGGAAAAAGGGATGGGGTTACATCAGCCGGGACGGAAATGTGATCGTGCCGATGGAAAATGAACATGCTCAGAATTTTTCTGAAGGAATGGGCCGTTCCCGTGATAAGGGCAAATGGGGTTTTTATGATGTGACAGGGAAACTGGTCATTCGTTTTTCTTACGAAACCTGTCGTGATTTTTCCGAAGGCATGGCTGCAGTGAATGAAGGAAAATTATGGGGATACATAGATAAAACTGGCAAAGTGGTTATTCCGCTGCAATTCGATAAAGCCTTTGATTTTAAAGGAGGACTCGCACCGGTGCAGGTTGGTAAAAAATGGGGCTATATCAATATAACCGGGAAAATGGTGATCCCCGCCGGTTTCGATGATGCCCTCCCTTTTGTTCCGGTTGATTGAGCGCAATTCTCCCGCCGGCTATGTTTTCCGCAACGCCGGGGCAGGAAGATCATGGTATACTTCGACTACTTGAGTTTGCAAAAAAAAGCAAACTCAAACGCTCAGTATAACTGAATCTAAGCAGCTTTACGATTGCAAATCTGCCAAGATTCAGTATAAAAAGGCTATAAAATGATATGAAAGGTTGTCCCTTCGGTTTCGGAAGTGGTGAAGTCAACGGATCCTCCAAGGTGCTGCTCTCCCAGGATTTTCATGCTGTAGGTGCCGATACCCCGCTGGGTTCCTTTGGTTGAAAAGGACCGCATGAAAATCTGCATCTCGATGTCGCGGGGAATGAACTTTTCATTGTGGACGGAAAATTTCAGCCTGCCCCCGGCAATGCTGACCGTGATGGTTACGGTTTGTCCTTCGGTGCTTGCCTCAAGGGCATTCTTTACCATGTTGTTCAGAACCCGGCGCAGGAGCACGGGGTCACTTTGAAAAATGGCGGGCGCCGGGGTTTCGGTAATCACGATGTTTTTACCTTTTGCAACCTCCAGGAGTTGAAGATTCCCGGCAATCTGGTGAATAAATTCAAAGGTGTTGACAGGCTGTATATTGACTTGCAGCTCATGACTCTCAGCCTGGGCGATGAGACGCTGGGTGACGATTTCATCGATGATTTGCTGGCTGAGTGACGCCCCCATCAGGAAAAATTCCTGTTTGTCGGCCTCGTCGACCGAGTGGAACAACTCGAAAAAGCCTTGCAATCCCGCAGCAACATTCATGATGTCGTGGAAAAATATCTTTTCGATGATCGCCCTGCGTTTCCTGTCGGTAATATCAACGAGTGAAAATATCGTATAACTTGAATTTTCATGGACGAAGGGGGTTGCCGTGACTTCAACATCCAGAAAGGTTTCAACCCCCTTCACATTTCTTCGTACCCTGCATTCCGAAATCGTCTTCAATCCTGTTTTCCGGCATTGAAGCATGGCATTTACCGCTCCGCAATAGCGGCAGTGTTCCGTTGTTCCGCAACCTCCTTCCTCCTGGAAAGCAAACCTGCAGTTAATGGCTTCCCCGAAACGCATTCCCAAAACCTGGCCGACATTTTCAACATCGAGGGTCTTCATCAGGACATCGTTCGTGTAAACGATTTGCCGGTTTTCGTTAAGAATGCAGAAAATAAAAGAAAGTGAGCAAAATATTTCGTTCAGGTAAGTAATATGTTCAAGACTGAGATTGCTGTTAAGGATACTCTCATACGAGCTGCGGTCGGCCGGGGCAAATTTCGATTCCATAACCTGGTTTTAACCCTGCAAGATACCAATGTTTTGTATTCAGGAAGAGGGTAGTATTTCAAAATTGACCAAAATTATTCGATTAGCCTAAAAAAAACTTGACAACAGGATCAAAATTATGTACCTTGTGTGTCCGTTTCCTGATTTCAGGGCTTATACGCCCCGACTGCCTTTCTTCCCATGGTCCGGCTCCATTCTGCTTATTGGCTTTATTATTCACCCAAAAATCACCATGATGGCACTGATAAAACGTTTGGCTGGCACGAATTGTTATGGAATATGCCTGAACGGGATTATTCTTTTTTCTATCGCTGCCGGGAGTATGGTTTATGCGGCTGAAGGGATCAAGCCGAATGAACAGGGGCCCTTTCCGGCATTCCAGGTAAACACCTTCACAGGGAACCTCTTTTACATGAGAACCGACCTTGTAATACCATCCAGGGGCGAAATAACTCTGGCAATCAGATTTTCATACAATAGTTTGAAGAATGAGACGGACCGGGGATATGGGAATGGCTGGTCCTTCAATTTTGGGATGTGGTATAGCAAAGCCGAAAATGCCGTTGCCATTGGGAGGGAGGACGGTGAGGAAGATGAATTCACCTGGAATGGCGTCTTATATAATTCTCCTGTTGGGGTTTATGATGTTCTTACAGAATATGCAGCCGGCAAATACCTGCTTACATCCAAACATGGAATAAAATATTACTTTGATGATCCGGTCCATAAGCAGCTTACGAAAATTATTGACAGAAATGGTAATACGTTCAGTATAACCTGTACGGACGGAAAACCAACGGTCATCACAGACCCGGGAGGCCGCATGCTCAATCTTTCCTGGAGCAACGGACATCTGTCCCAGATCACTGATCCTAATACAAGCCCATCCAGGACCATTAGTTATCAGTACGATGGTTCGTGGAATGTCGTCCAGGTTACGCGTCCCCTGACCAATGTATTCCACTACGGATATGACGGCTTTCGTTATATGACCTCTGTAACCGATCCGCGTTCTTCGGAAGTGATTATTTCGTACAACCTCAATAAGGCAGTCGCAGGTATTGGCTGCCCTGCAGTGAACTACTTAAAAACATTTTCATATGACCCATGCAAAAATACAACCACGGTAAGTCAGGCCGTTTCAACAGTAACCCGGCACACGATCTTCACATTTGATACCTCAGGCAGAGTTATCAGTATACTTTATCCTGATGCAAACATGGTCAGTTTTGAGTGGGATATCCAGGATTTCCTGGTGACATCTACCGATGAAAGCGGTCATCCGACAACATGGACGCATGATGCAAAAGGCAACCGCCTGAGTGAAACGGATTGCCTCGGGAATACGGCCTCCTGTACCTATGAACCCACATATAACCGTCCAGCCGGTTTCCACGATAAGAAAGGAAATTTAACTGCGTATAGTTACGACCTGTCCGGAAACCTGACAGAGATTGTCGATTGCCTCGGAAATACGGAGTCGTTTGCGTATAATTCCCATGGGGAGAGGATCAGTTCGACAGACAAAATGGGTGCAACGACAACATTTAATTATAATACATCCGGAGATCTGACGATTATTACAGACCCGCTGATGCACGCTGTGACCAACACGTATGATCTTGTCGGGAACCTGATCAGCACAACGGATAAAAGAGGTTTTACCACAACCTATTCGTACGATCTTCTCAACCGGCATACCGGTACCGTGGATGCACTTGGATACACAAGCGCCTATGCGTATGATGCCAATGGGAATCTGACGAGTGAAACAAAACCGAACGGATATATAACCACCTATACATACGATCCGTTGAACAGGCTGATCAGCAGGAATAGTTCACTCGAAGGAACAACAAGCTTTACGCTGGATGAAGCAGGCAACAAGACGGCCGAAACCAATGCAAAAGGATGTACTCAAACCTATACATACAGTTTACGTGACCATCATACCGGCACCCTGGACCCACTTGGGAATGCCGAATCCTCTACTTACAGTCCAGTCGGAAGAATGCTTAGCTCAACGGACAAGGGCGGTAATACTACTACTTACCAGTACGACTGCATGGGCCGGCTGACAAAGAAAACTGATCCTGCCGGATTTTATGAAACCATAACGTACGATGCGGAAGGAAACATGACCAGTTTTAAAGATAAAAATGGCAATACCAAATCCTTTACGCTTGGCTGTCTTAACCGTATTTCAGTGACGAACTTCCCACTCGGGTATTCGGAAACCACAGTTTATACTGCTGCAGGCAGGATTTCAGAATTTCATGACAAAGACGGGAAAGTGACTTTATACGGATATGACGTGCTGGGAAAGCTAACCAGCGTAACGGATCCACTTGGTCATGCAGAGTCATATACCTATGATGCCGGGGGAAACAGGGCATCGGTAACGGATAAAAACAGCCACAGCACGACGTACGCCTACGACAATCTTGGCCGGCTCTCCTCCGTCACAGATCCGCTTGGTCATTCTGAAAGCTATGGATACGATCCGGACGGGAACAGGACAAGTCTTACCAATAAGAGAGGCAATACCACCGCCTATACTTACGACGGACTTGACCGCCTGATAAGCAGCACAGACCCGCTGGGTCATTCAGAATCCTATACTTTTGATCAGCTGAGCAATCAGACCGCCTATACCGATAAAAACGGGAATACATCTGCCATGACCTATGATTGCCTGAACAGGAATACAACCAAAACCGATCCGTTGGGATTTTCTGATACGTTCGCTTATGACGCCGCCGGGCATACGATATCCCATACAGACCGGAACGGCCATATGACATCCTATGCTTACAGTTGCTGCAGGCTCACCGGCACAACCGATCCGCTTGGTTATACCGAATCCTATGGATATGATGCGAACGGAAATAAGACATCAATTACTGATAAAAACGGGCACATCACAGTTTCTGCATACGATGGCCTAAACCGGTTGATATCCGTCACAACCCCGATGGGTCACCAAACACTTTGCACCTATAATGGAACTGGAAAGACGCTCACTAAAACTGATGCCAACCTGCACACTGTAACCAATGTGTATAATGACCGTGGAGAACTTACTGGCACCACCTACCCGGATGCCACGGCTGAAACCTATACCTATGACTATGCCGGGAATATTACACAGGCATCCAATACGGGAGGAATAGCGGATGTTACAAACTATTCCTACGATGCCCTCAACAGGCTGATCTCGAAGTCGACAAACTATGGTTCATTTTCAAAGACCCACACGGCCTCCTACGACAATAATGGAAACCGGATCGGAATGACAGCCGCATCGGGAACAAGTTCTTACGTCTATGACAATGCTGACAGGCTTTCCAGCATTACCGACCAGGCATCGCATGTAACAACATTTACCAACGATAATGCCGGAAACCAGTTAATGATCAATTATCCGAACGGAGTGCATACTTCCACTACATACGACGCGTTGACCAGGGCCACCCAGGTTGTAACATCCGATGCCGTAATTTTAAAAAGAGCCGTCAATCAGAATTTAAAAACCGACACCATCCTTCCCAACTCCCCACTCTATACGATCGACTGCGGAGTGATGCAGATCATATCGCCGCAATCCGGGCCAGGTCTGACCAATCATGAAACGGTAACCATCATATTGAAGAATTATGGCACCAGCCCTGTATCGGGGGCGCTGGCCAGGTATACTATCGACGGAGGGACGCCGGTAACTGAACCGGTTCTTCAGACACTCTATCCCGGAAACCAGATCCCCTTTTCTTTCAGCCAGACTGCCAACCTCAGCATCCCCGGGCAGAGTTACCAGGTAAACGCTTGTGTCATCGTTACGGGCGATCAGAATCCGGTAAACAACTGCCAGAACTCGACCGTCGTTAATCAGAGTACTGGTGGCGGAATCAACCAATCCTTCACTTATACCTATGACCATGTCGGGAATAAAACGTCCGAACTTCATGAAGACGGTTCGAGTGTGAGTTTCCAGTACAATAACCGGAATCAGCTTGTACAGGAAGAACCAGCACCATCCGGGGATCTGAATTTATATACGTATACTCCGTCAGGAAAACGGGCGTCGATAACAAAAAACGGTGCTCTTTCAACATATGGATACAACAATGATGATGTTGTAATTTCGGCGGGAAGCACGGCCTATGTTCCCGATAATAACGGGAACAGGATTTCAATGACCAATGCGGCTGGAACAACGCAATATTCCTACGGATATAAAAATGAGATGAAGCATGTCATTCTTCCGGATCTCAGTTTCGTGGATTACAAGTATTCTCCGTTCAGAGGCTTGCTGGCGAAAAATGATAATGGTGTGCAGACATATTTTCAATCGGATGGAAATGAATACCTGGCACTTGTAGATGCAGCAGGGCAGCCTGTCGAATTTTATACTCCCGGTTTGACAATCAACCATAACGACAGTACGGGATATTATTACTATAATGGATACCAGGGTTCAACCATGCAGGCAGATCCGGCAAAGACCGTACTTGCAACCACCAGGTTTGACGCGTTCGGGGTTGTTGTTCAGTCCACCGGGAGATGGCTTGGCAACAGGATCGTATTCAGAAATTGTTATAAAGAAGACCCGGGATGGGTTGACAACAGGCACCTTGCATTCAATTGGATTGAAGAGGACAAGTCAAAGCTCTACCTGGATGGATACGGTCTGTTCCTGGATAAGTATTCCGGTACTGTAATTAACGGGAACCCGGGTGAAAAAATTAAAGATCAGGCTCCAAAAGAGCCAGAGACAAACAAACCACAGGGAACCGGCGGGGGAAATCCTGTTGAAGAAAAGGCAAAACCAAAGTGCTGTGGCGTGAAAAAATTTGACGTGACCTGGTCTATCCCGATAAAACAGGCATATCCCGGAAATTTGCTAAGATTAGATGTTGTTATTGAATTTATGGACGATGAAACACACTCCCCTGCCTGCTGTGAGTATTGTCAATTTGTGAGTTCAAGCGGGAACGGAACGGATGCCAAGGGGCCCTGGAGAATACCGGCCAAGGAGGGCAGACGGCATGACGATGGCTATTCGCGAATAGAAAAGGATGAGAATGGAGTATCTTTTGATTATGACGGGAATCCTGCTTTATCACACGCGGGATTTGAGACGAATGACAATCCGGGAATAAAGGGACTAAAACCTGATGAAACTATCGACAATTATAGTTTTACGGCTGAACAAGCTGTATATGAGATATGCCCCAGCCCTTGCCCGACATGGTCAAAAGTGGCTAAAAATGGTCCACATACCGCTACTGTGAAAGGAAAATCCACGTATGATTATACTTTTGACGGAGAAAAATGGGCAATAGGCGATACAAAAAAATAATGCATTAATATAGTCGGATACCGATTTCTCAAAAAAAGTTGACATGAATACACCGATTAATATAAAAGCAGTTTTGATCCTGGTTTTACTGTCAATTGCCGCTGGCAGTTTTGCCCAAAACCTTCCTTCCGGCGGTTACCAGGGCGGTAAACATGGTAACGTGACCCGTAAAACCTGGAGTGGGGCAATCGATGAAAAATGGAATGTCGCCGGCAACTGGTGCCCGGCCGGTGTTCCGGGAGTGCTCGACGATGTGGTCATTCCCGCCACTGCAGCGATAATGCCGGAGGTTAAAGTACAGTCAATGAGCTGTAAGGATTTGACCATCATGGCCGGCGCCTCCCTCAAAATAAGCCCGGATTTTACATTGAATGTAACTGGCCTTTTGACCATCGAACAATGAAGTAAATTTTGTAATTTCCCCGGAGTATCCTACTTTTACACCTTCAAACCACGATAATGGAAGAATTATTTTATTCTGTAATTGCAGGTTCCGGCCGGTATATCCCTAAGAAAATTTTCAGGAACGACCAATTTCTTGAACATGAATTTTTCAATGCTTCCGGGGATAAAATCGAAAAGACCAATGCTGATATCATTGATAAATTCAGGCAAATCACAGAAATAGAGGAGAGAAGATATGCCCAGGACAGGCATGTTACTTCCGATATCGGTTTCTATGCAGCCTGCGACGCCATTGAATCATCAGGGATTGATCCTGAAACGCTGGATTATATTATCGTTGCCCATAATTTCGGCGATGTTAAAAAGCATAACCAGCGATCAGACATGGTTCCGACCCTGGCCTCCAGGATCAAGCACCTGCTGGGTATTAAAAACCCGTACACTGTTGCCTACGATCTTCCCTTCGGATGTCCCGGCTGGCTCCAGGCGGTCATCCAGGCCAACTATTTCCTGAGATCCGGAGATGCAAAAAGGGCGCTGGTCATCGGGACAGAAATATTGTCGCGGGTTTCCGATCCGCATGACATCGACAGCATGCTCTATTCCGACGGCGCCGGGGCAACCATCCTGGAAGCAGTAAAAAGCAACCACCCGGTGGGAATCCTGAGTCATGTCACCCGTTCCGACACGGCTAATCATGCCCATTTGCTGAGAATGGAGAAGTCATATAATCCGGAGTTCGGGAGCGATGTGCTGTTCCTGAAAATGAACGGCCGGAAATTGTATGAATATGCCCTGAACACAGTTCCGCAGGTTGTGAAGGATTGCATTGACAAGGCGGGAGTGCCTGTCTCCTCCATCAAAAAAGTTCTGATCCACCAGGCCAATGCCAAAATGGATGATGCGATACTGCTCCGCATGTTCAAACTGTATGGAATTGAAAATATTCCAGTCGGCATCATGCCGATGACCATTGCCAAACTGGGCAATAATTCCGTTGCAACCGTTCCCATTTTATACGATATGATTGTAAAAGGAGGAATGGAAGGGCATCAGCTCTCGAGCGGTGATTATTGCGTTTTTGCCTCGGTTGGCGCCGGAATGAATGTTAATGCCATGACATACCTGGTTCCTTAACCGAAGAACTTCAATCCATAATTTCAATCGGCAATCTTAAATCGTCCAATCAAAAATCAGGGGGAGTGAAAATTTTATCAGACTCGTATTACCATATTGAGGAAATATGAAAAATGTGTCCCCCGCAAAGGATATCCGAAAACTGAAAGGCCTGAAACCAACAACAACTTCCAGGGAAGGTAAAAAGAAGACATCCGTTGAACTGACCGTATCTTCACAGGAGAAAAAAGTCGGTTTTCTGTTGATTTTTGTCATCCTGATGATCACCCTGGTAATTTACCTGCCTTCGCTGAAAAACGGGTTTGTAAACCTGGACGATCCGGATTATGTGACAGAAAACACCCGCATTCGCAAGCTCGATCAACAGCACCTCAAAACTATTTTTACAACTTTTCAGAACGCAAATTACCACCCGCTTACCACCCTCACGAATGCGGTTGAATTTTCGATCGGCGGGGATCAGTCAGCAAAGTTGTTTCATGTGAACAACCTTCTGCTTCACCTGATGAACGTCCTGCTGGTTTTCTGGTTTACCCGCACCCTGCTCAGGAACCAATATGTTGCTGCTGTCGTGGCGCTTTTGTTTGCCATCCATCCGATGCATGTCGAATCCGTGGTGTGGGTCTCCGAGCGGAAAGACGTTTTGTACACATTCTTTTTCTTTCTTTCGCTGAACTGTTATCTCTCCTTTCTGCAAGCGGGAGGTATCATGCAAGCGTCACGATCGGGGTCTGCCGAAAATCAGGGCAGGAAACAAGCGGCCGGCATGTACGTGCTCATGCTCCTGTTTTTCCTGCTTTCACTTTTATCGAAATCGGCCGCAGTCGTGCTGCCACTGGTGATGCTTCTCACGGATTTCCTGTTAAAACGGAAGTTCACCATCAGTGCTGTTGCCGAGAAAATTCCGTTTTTTGCTCTTTCACTCCTGTTCGGAATCCTGGCCATGCAGTCGCAGAAGAATGCCATCCAGGTTGATTATGGCACTCTTGTCACGCCGGTGCGAAGGTTTTTCCTGGTGAACTGGGGCTTTCTGAGGTATGTTGACATGATGATTTTCCCAAGGGGCCTGGCCGCATTTCATACCTATCCCGACCTCACCGGCGGGAAATTCCCGGCCATGGTATATATTTCTCCGCTGATTAATCTCATTTTTCTCTCCCTGGCCATTTATAGCCTGCGATATACCCGGATCATTTTTTTCGGGGTTGTGTTTTTCATCGTCACCATCCTGCTGGTCCTTCAGATACTTCCTGTTGGCGGAGCGCTGATCGCAGAAAGATACACCTATGTGCCGTACGTCGGACTGTTTTTAATCCTGGCTTACTATTCAGTCAGCCTGGTGGAGAAAAAGGGAACTCCGGCAATTCGAAAGATCATCATTGTTCTTCTGTTTGCCGCGTTCACCGTCGGATTCATGATTTCGACATACAACAGGATCCCGATATGGAAAAATGCGCTCACCCTGTGGCAGGATGTGGTTGAAAAATATCCCGGGCAGAACTACAATTCCTATTACCAACTCGGCACCGCACTGAAAAAGAACAATCAGCCGGAAGAAGCGCTGGAAGCATTTAATTTTTCCTTGAAACTCAAACCATCGGCACTTACCTATAACAACAGGGGGAATATTTTTAACAGCCGAAAACAATATGATCTCGCACTGAGCGATTACGAGGCGGCACTCAAACTCGACTCCACCCTCCACACAGCATACAACAACCGCGGCGTGATTGAAGCTACCGCGGGCGATTATGAAAAGGCCCTCAGGGATTTCTCGAAGGCAATCTCGCTGAAACCGGATTACACCGATGCCTTCCGGAACCGCGGGCAGGTAAAACAGATTTTCAACGACGTCCCCGGGGCGGTGTCGGACTGGAAAATCGCTGCTGATTTTGGCGATGAGCAAGCAGCTTCGCTGCTGACGGGAATGGATAAGTCCGGTGGCAGCAATCCCGGGGCCAGGTAGACAGGTAACGACCGATGATGCGTTCAAATAAACTGATAAAATGACACCAGATATATACAGGGAGAAAGCGTTTGCTGTATCGCAGTCCCCCCTGAATTATTGAAATTCAATCCTGACGGGACCCTGAAATGCAGGTACGTGGCAAAATCCGGGAAAGAGAACAATAATTTTGAATCCATATTTGTGAGGGTTGACCCGCAGCAAATCATTGAGATAGTACCTTTTATCGTCGAATCGGTAAAATATCCCTCAGGAGAAATTTATGTCATGAACTATTCGGCCGATCCGGAGGGCCGTCCCGCTGAAGAGATCATTTACAACCTGATGGGACAGGTCGTCAGCAAGATAGAAATTGTGCGGGATGAATCCGGAAATGTACGGGAATATCGTTTTTCCGATGGTCGTGCCGATCGTAATAAATATGATAAACAGGAAAACTGGATTGAACGGATAGATTACGAGCACGGCATACCGGTAAGTATTGCAGAAAGAAGGATTGAATGTTACAGCGATCAGGAAAATTAGCCGCTTTTCTCCCGGGAACAGGTCATCCCCCGAAATTGTCTTCAAACATAAATGGATTTATTATCTTATCTTTGCAAAACACGTATAAATCAAACATAAATGGCGAGTTCACAAGAAACCTACAACAAGAGAGACCAGGAGAAAAAACGGCTTAAAAAACGGCTGGACAAGCAACAAAAGGTCGCTGAACGCAAGGCAAATTCCCAGGGTGGTGGTCTGAACAACATGATCGCCTATGTTGATGAATACGGACAAATCACCGATACACCGCCCGATCCGGCCAACAGGACAAAGATCGATGCCGGAAGCATCGAACTGGGAGTTCCCAAGCGTGAAGCGATTGAGGTCCCTTCGGTTCGCAAAGGCAGGGTGGAATTTTTCAACCATTCGAAAGGCTTTGGTTTTATTAAAGAATCCGACTCCCAGGAAAAATATTTCGTGCATGTAAACAACCTGACCGAAGAAATCAGGGAGGGAGACATGGTTACGTTTGAACTCGAACGCGGCTTCAAGGGAATGAGCGCCGTAAAAGTGAATAAAATTTAAATTTACCGGGCAGTACCTACTCCTGATTTTGAAAAAAGTTTTCTTTTTTCTGATTGTTTTCCTGTTCCCTTTTTTTCTGGCTGGCCAGACGAATACCGATTTTTGGTTTGCCGCTCCTGAAGTCACCTCCGATCACGGGGATCAGCCAATATTTTTACGTTTGACATCGTTCAGCCAGAGTGCGATGGTTACGATTTCGGAACCGGCCAACACCATCGCAAATTTCCCCCCGATTACACCCTATATCCCTGCAAATTCAACCGTTTCCATCAGCCTGGGTGCATTGATAAGCCAGGTTGAATGCAAACCTCCCAATGCTGTGCTGAATCTTGGACTTCATGTTCATTCCAACGTTCCCATCACAGCATATTATGAAGTGGCCAACAACCTGAACCCGGAAATATTTACCCTCAAAGGAAACAACGCACTCGGCACATCCTTTTACATCCCCTCACAAAGCGTAGCCTATAATGATGCCGGCTTTGTGCCGGATGCCTATAATTCGTTCGATATTGTTGCCTCTGAAAACAATACTGTCGTCACCATCACACCCAGGAAGGCCATCGTAGGACACGCTGCCGGTGTGCCATTCACGGTCACGCTGAACCAGGGACAGGTTTACAGTGCCCAGGCGGTGGGACAACTGGCGAGTGATCATTTAATGGGGTCTGTGGTTACGTCAAGTAAGCCTGTATCCATTACCGTAAAAGACGATTCAGACAAGTTCACAGGGCAGAATTGTGCCGATCTTACCGGGGATCAGATTGTTCCCGTGAATATCATTGGCAAAGAATACATTGTTGTGAGGGGATATACCAGCAGTACCACCAACGATTATGTATTTGTCACTGCCACCGCCGACAATACGCAGGTGAATGTGAACGGCACCGTTGCCGCCATCCTGAATGCCGGGTATTCCTACAGTTTCAGCATGTCATCCACGAATCTGTGTTCGTCGGTTACAACAGATAAACCTGTTTACGTGTGGCATCTTACCGGGTACGGTTGCGAAGCCGGTTCATCACTTTTACCCGCAATGGACTGTACCGGTTCAACCCAGGTTGCTTTCACACGCACAACATCCTTCTCTTTTCAGATGATCATCCTGACAAAAGCCGGTGCCCAGGGATCGTTCCTGCTTGACGGCAGCGGTTCGCTGATTACGGCCGCCATGTTTTCTTCTGTGCCGGGGAATGCTGCATATGTTTATGCCAGGATAAACTTTACGGTTGCTTCATTACCGGTGGGGGCCCATATCCTGACCAATTCCACGGATATTTTCCATATGGGGTTAATTCAAACATACGATGCCGGGCAATCAGGATGCGCGTATGGATATTTTTCAGATTTCGCCAGTCTCAACCTGGGGCCGGACCAGACCGTGTGCCCGGGCATCCCCGTCACGCTTGATGCGGGGCCAAACCGGATAAGTTATTCCTGGTTTTTAAATGGTCTGCCATTTACAACCGGAGTACAAACAATAATAGTCACTAACCCTGGCACCTATTCAGTAACGGTTGATGATCACGGATGCATCCTCTCTGATACGATCCAGATCGCCAACCTCCCGGCCCCTGTTCCTGTCATCAGCGGCGTTACAAATTTCTGCCAGGGAAGTTCGCAGCAGTTGAGCGTCACCGGCACTTTTCCTGCCTACCTTTGGACCACCGGCGCCATCACGCAGTCGATCACGGTGAATTCGGGCGGTACATATGGTGTAACCGTGACCGGGGCCAACGGATGCACGGGGAGCACCTCCGTTGCGGTAACAGTTCATCCCCTTCCGGTTGTTGCCCTTGCCCAGCCTTCAGCAACCTGCTCGAATGCAGCACCATACCTGCTTACCGGGGGAACGCCGCCGGGAGGTTCATATTCCGGAACCGGGGTCAACACGGTCACAGGTTATTTTGATCCGTCGTCAGGTGCAGGCGGTCACCTGATCACCTACACTTACAGCGACATCTACGGATGCAGCGGTACAGCAACCAAAACACTCACCGTGAACACGCCGCCGGTCGTTCAGCTGGCTGCGCAACCTTCGGTTTGCGTTTCGGCACCTCCTTTTCAGTTAACCGGCGGAACGCCGGCCGGCGGCACCTATTCCGGCACCGGGGTTAATTCCGTAACCGGAGTTTTCAGCCCTGCTTCAGGAACCGGAGGCCATCAAATCACCTACACCTGCACCGATGGAAACGGGTGTTCAAACACAGCCGTTAAAACGCTAACCGTCTACCCGCTCCCGGTTGTTCAGCTTGCCGTGCAGCCTTCCGTGTGCATTACGGCTCCGCCTTTCCAGTTAACCGGAGGTACTCCGGCAGGAGGCGTATATTCCGGCAGCGGGGTTAATTCCGTGACCGGATTTTTCTCACCATCGGCAGGGTCGGGGGGCCATCAGATCACCTACACCTATACCGACCTCAATGGCTGTATCAACAGCGCCATCAGGACGCTAACGGTTTATCCCCTCCCGGTCGTGGAGATGACCGGCCAGAATGGAGCATGTTTCTCAACTCCGCCTTTTCTTTTAACCTGCGGGACCCCGGCGGGAGGGACCTATTCAGGCCCGGGAGTGAACTCTTCAACTAGCTTTTTTGATCCCTCCTCAGGACTGGGGGCTCATCAAATCACCTATGTATACACCGATGTACACGGATGTACCAATATTGCAACCCAGATTCTGACAGTTTACACGTTTCCCGACGTTCAACTCTCAGTTCAGCCATCGTCGTGTATTTCTGATCCTCCGTTCCTGCTCACCGGCGGAACACCGGCAGGGGGTATCTATTCCGGTACAGGGGTCAATTCAATTACCGGCTTTTTTGATCCGGCATCCGGTACCGGGGTGCACACCATCACTTATACGTATACAGACGGGAACGGTTGTTCAAATTCAGATTTCAAAACGCTCACAGTCAACCAGTCACCTGTTGTTCAGTTGTCTGCCCAACCTGTCGTATGTGCCTCTGTTCCTGCGTTCCTGCTCACAGGAGGAATACCGGCAGGTGGTGTATATTCCGGACCGGGAGTCAATTCGGTTACCGGGTTTTTCGATCCTTCCTCCGGCGCAGGTGTTCATGGCATTGTTTACACATACACCGATGCGAATGGTTGCTCGGGATCGGATTCAAAAGCACTCACTGTCAATCCGCTTCCTGTTATTCAACTGACGGGGCAGGATGCAACCTGCATTTCCGCTCCCCCGTTCCTTCTCACCTGCGGAACACCTGCAGGTGGCACGTATTCCGGTCCAGGGGTCAACTCCGCCACCGGAATGTTCGACCCTTCTGTTGGTGCCGGTCCGCAGGTGATCAGTTACAGTTTTACAAATACGAACGGATGTTCCGATGTCGGTTATAAGACAATTATTGTCAATCCGCTGCCCGTAATCCAGATGACGGGCCAGGATGGGGCATGCATCTCGGCACCGCCGTTTTTATTGACGTATGCAACTCCTGCAGGCGGCACTTATTCCGGAACCGGAGTCAATTCCGCGACCGGCATGTTCGATCCTTCATCGGGAGCAGGAGCGCACCAGATTACATACACATATTCCGATGTCAATGGCTGTATGAATACTGCTTCAAAAACGCTGACCGTATACCTTCTCCCCGTGGTTCAGCTTCCGGCGCAGCCATCGGTGTGCATTTCGGCATCGCCGTTTCTGTTAACAGGAGGCACCCCTGCGGGAGGTGTCTATTCAGGTACGGGGGTGAATTCAGTGACCGGATTTTTCGATCCCTCCTCCGGAACGGGGATGCATGCCATTACCTACACGTATACCGATGCCAACGGATGCACCGGCAGCGATATCAAACCGCTTGTTGTCAATCCGTTGCCGTTGGTAAGTCTTGCATCTCAACCTGCGGTTTGCATCTCAGTTCCGCCTTTTCCGTTGTCGGGGGGTATGCCTTCAGGAGGCCGGTATTCCGGCATCGGGGTCAATTCCCTGACCGGATTTTTCGACCCATCCACAGGCGCCGGAACGCACCAGGTTACTTATTCCTTTACCGATATCAACGGCTGTACGAACGCTGAATCGAAAGTACTGATCGTCAACCCGCTGCCATTGGTTCAGCTGGTAGTTGAGCCGGTTTGCATCACTGTTCCTCCTTTTCCGTTAACCGGTGGAACACCGGCAGGGGGCCAGTATTCCGGCGTGGGAGTCAACACCGGGACGGGTCTGTTCAATCCGGCTTCCGGGGCCGGAATGCATACGATAACCTATACTTATACCGATGCAAATACCTGCACTGCTTCGGCCGCGGCCGGTCTTTCCGTCATCCCCCTGCCTTTGCCTTCAGGAACGCTGGGCGGAGCATCAACTGTTTGCCAGGCGGCACAGAATGTCTCTTACACACTCAGTGGAACCGATGCGCTTGCAACATCTTTCAACTGGGAGATGAATCCTGCTTCTGCCGGAACTGTCACCGGAACGACAACATCAGCTTCCGTTTCCCTTGATCCTGCCTTCTCGGGCTTGATGGGAATCCGGTTTCAGCCTGTCAGCAATTGCGGCGCCGGCAATTTTTCGGGGTATACGAGCGTTTCGGTCTCCCCGAAGCCGGCGGTACGGCTTAGTTCCTGCAACGACTCCGTAACCACCAAAGCAGCAAAACCATTCATACTCAAAGGGGGAACCCCAACCGGGGGAGTTTACCTTGTGGACGGGGTCCAGCTGGCTTCAGGCATTCTTGATCCCGCCTCCCTGGCCGTAAGTCCGCCCGACCACATGGTTTCATACTCCTACACGAACATCTACAATTGTACCGATGCAAAAAACAGGTCACTGAGAGTGAACAATCCGTCCGGTTTTATTTGCAAGTCAGTTCTTACGGATATCCGCGACCTGAAAACCTACCCGACTTTTGAAATGGTCATGGGGCCTGTTCATCGTTGCTGGATGGCATCGAACCTCAATTATGGCGGTTTTGTGCAGGACAAGGTCGTTCAGGCAGACAACTGCATAGTGGAGAAATATTGCCCCGGAAATATTGTTTCAAAATGCACCGAAGATGGCGGTCTTTATCAATGGGATGAACTGATGTCATACTGGATGGCAGATAACGGGCCAGCTGAAGGCAGGCAGGGGTTGTGCCCGCCGGAATGGCATGTTCCCACAGAATCGGACTGGACCGACCTTGTCAATTATTTCCAGGGGCCCGGGCTTGCAGGATGGGTGATGCTGGATCAAAATCTTTCCAATGCTTTTCATGCAGGAACGAGCGGAATTTTATACCAGAACTTCACCTGGGGATTTATGCCCCCGGGATTTTCAGCCTCAATTTTCTGGACTTCTACTGTAAATCCTGCCGACAATGCAAGGGTTTTCAGCCATGGCCTGAATGACATCAACCCCAGCGTGTCAAAATACCTCTCCGCGCGCAGCAATGCATTCCCGGTGAGATGTGTGAAAGATTACTAGGTGCAACTGCTGTCCCGCAACCCTTATTTTGAAGAATTATCCTTTGACACCTGATAAATGTTCAGAATTTTCTCACACATCGGATTCTCATATCAGCATATCCCTTGGATGTTATCCAATACGGCGAAAAGGCTGGATCGTTCATCACGAAAAAGGCACCTGTCGCATCTGCTTCTGTGGAACTCCAGTACCATGCGAGCGGAACCAGTCCGCTTAGCAAACTCCTGTGGACCCACAGCGAGTCCATCTCATCCGCCGAAGGCAGGTACCAGTTGGTATAACCCATCAGTGTGAGGGTGTCGCACTTTTTCGCTGCAAAGGAGGCTTGACTGCAGCCTGCAACGATTGCCATGGTGTTGGTGTCTCCTGCCATAAACCTGAAGTGCTGCGCTCCCGGCCCGATAAGAGTTCCATCGCACCCCCAGTCGCTTTGACCCTGATCCTGCAAAGCAGCAGCAAGCCCATGAACCCCGGAAGAATCAACATAAACAATCACACCTCCTTCGGCAGTCTGGCCAATCGTATAGTTGACGGTTCCCAGTTTAACCCAGCCGGTGCCCGAGCCTACATAAAGTCCGTTGCCGAACGGGCCATGAGCGATGACATATATCAGCAACCCTGCAACCGGGCTGGCCGGCCGGTTGTTATAGTCAAGCCGGGGAAGCAGCAACCCTTTGTTGTCAGATTTCACCTCGAGCATGGCAGCAGCATCTGGCGGACTGCCATCCGTGCTGATTGAGACCTGCGCGGAAAGGGAATAACTCAATAAAACCATAGCAATAATGACAATGTTAACTGAAAGATATCGCATAATCAATGTTTCGATTAAGTAAATGTCGGGAGTGATTAATATAATTGCAATCTTATGTTTGCAAAAATACAGTACAAATATATAACATGACACCTGTTAACTTATTTTAACAAAAATGATTTGATAGATCACTTTTATATCAGTGAGTGAAAAGAGAAAAATGAAAAGCGTGGTGTCACAAACTATTCACTTTTCTATTTTACCTTTTAATTTGGAAATTTTCACTAAAAACTGTTCGTAAAGAGTGAACAGTGGCGAGTGAACAGCGTTGAGTGAATAGAGAATATCGAAAAATGAAAAATACAGCCCTTTGCAAGTTCCCGATAATATGTGTCTCGTTATGATCTCTTGGAGCACATGCGATCAACCAATTATATTTTTCATTTTTGTGCAATAAAACAGACTCAATTCGTCTATAACATCATGGACAGGGAAATTCAGAAAAAGTCGTTGGAGCGTTTCTTCAGCAAAGAGTACCGGAAACTGGTCTCCTTTGTGAGGAAGAACCTGGATGAACGCTATTTTGAGGCTTCCCCGGAAGACATCATACAGGACGTTGTTCTGGGTTTAATCGACAAACTTGACCTGGACACCCAGGTAGGGAACCTGGCCGGCTATATCTACCGGTCGTTGAAAAATAAAATCATCGATTCCAGGCAGAAAAAGCAACGACATGTGTCGATAGAGAACTTCACGGACAGAAACAATGAGAATTATTTACTTAATACGGTAACAGATGAAACAGTAGAAGAAGATCGCTATTACGCCAATATTGCCCCGGAATTGCTTCAAGAGGCAATTTTGCAGCTGAGACCCGACGAACAGGCCGTAATCATTGCGACCGGGTTTGAGAACCAATCCTTCGAAGAACTTTCAGCGGAATGGGACATACCAATCGGGACTCTCCTTTCACGCAAGCACAGGGCTCTTGCGAAATTACACAAGATTTTGTCAACCAATAAAAATGAAAATCATGGAAACAATTGAAAATAAATATGAAAAAAAACATTGTTGCGGGGGCATGAAACACCGCGCCGGCTGGATAATACTGGGTATTGCAGGGGCGATCGCATTTGCATTCCTGTTTGGTGCAGTGGTTATGTGGCTGTGGAACTGGCTGATGCCGGTTATATTCCACCTTGGTGTCATCACGTACTGGCAGGCCGTCGGACTGGCAATCCTGGGCCGGCTTCTCTTTGGCAATATGCACCATGGAGGATCGAACAGGCATCATAAATTCGGGTCATGGAAGCATCGGCATCATGCTAGTGACGCCGGGAACTGCAACACATACGCCAATAGCGGAAAATGGAATTATTACGATCAGTACTGGAATGAAGAAGGGGAGAAATCATTTGATGATTATGTAAAACGCAGAACAGACACAACTGTTAAATAATAACACTTCCCGCATCAGAAATATGTTGTCAATGCAGACATGCATGGTAAAAAGGAGCAATTTGCTCCTTTTTGTTTTTACTGCCGGGCAGAATTGAAAAATAAATATCAACAAAATGTTAATTTAGTCTAAATAGCAATTATCTTTGTACTATGAACGAATCTTTGTCGTTCAGGAAGCAGATTTTTTATCAATATTTTTAACATTTAAAACAAAACCGCTATGAAATATATCATGAAGCTTAAAATGGCAAGCGAAAAAGGCAATGAAGCTCTGAGAGATCCCGAATTCGGCCATAAAATGCATGAACTGCTGACGCAAATAAATGCAGAGGCAGCTTATTTTACAACTATTTGCGGACACAGGGGAGCCTATATCGTGGTAAATATGAATGATGCATCAGAGATCCCGGCCATTGCAGAACCGTTTTTTTTATGGCTGAATGCAGAACTTGATTTCCTGCCCGTTATGAAACCTGAGGATCTTGGGAAAGCGGGCCCTGCCATTGCAGCCGCCGTGAAGAAATGGGGTTAACGGGAGTCCGGTAATCATCACTTTCTTTTTTGGAAAGAGGATGTTTCAGAAGTCAAAATTCTTGATCTTTCGAAACATCCTCTTTTTTGATTAATCCGCCGGTACGGAGCCGGATAGTTGGAAATAGATGCGCCAATCCGGAAGTATTGTGTAATTTTGACTGTATATCATTAGAAACTCAGGTTGCACAACACGGAATCAAATCATGGACAGGATTAACCTTGGAGGGGGAACCACCTTTTCCCGAATAATTCACGGACACTGGAGGCTGGCTGGCTGGAACATGTCCGCCAGGGAATTATCACAATTCATTATGCAAACGATCGAAGCAGGGGTAACGTCCTTTGATCATGCAGATATCTACGGAAATTACGGGTGCGAAGTATTGTTCGGCAATGCGCTGCGCCTGGACAAAGGCCTTCGACCGCAGATTGAAATCATTACCAAGTGCGGCATCAAATTGTTGTCGGATAAATTTCCCGGCCGCAGGGTTAAACATTACGATTATAGTTTTGACCATATTGTCGCCTCTGTCGACAATTCCTTAAAAAACCTCGGAACCGGTTATATCGATCTGCTGCTGCTGCATCGCCCGGCCCCGTTCATCGACCCCGAAGAGGTTGCCAGGGCATTTTCACACCTGGAGAAAAACGGGAAAGTGCTGCATTTCGGCGTTTCCAATTTCACCTCGCAGCAGTTCGGAATGTTGAATTCCTACGCCGAAAATAAACTTGTAACCAACCAGGTGGAATTATCCCCTTACTGCCTTGACCATTTTGAAAACGGAAACATCGATTATTTTTTGCAGCACAAAATAAAACCGATGGCATGGTCACCGCTGGCAGGCGGCCGGCTTATGAATCCGCAGGATGAAAAAGGAAGGAGGCTGCAGCAGGCCCTGTCGGTCATTGCCGAAGAACTGAATGTTTCGTCGATTGATCAGGTCGTCTACGCATGGATTTTAAAACATCCTGCCGGAATTCTCCCGGTAGTCGGTACCGGGAAAATTGAGCACATTCTTAACGCTGCCGGGGCATTAAACATCGATATGACCCTGGAGCAGTGGTATAAAATATATACCGCTTCAACCGGGATGGACATGCCATGATATCCCATGTAAATGTTCAGGCTAATTTTGCTGTGATTAATTCTGCTTCAATGTCGGAACTTATGCTGCCTAAATATATTAAGGTCTTCGTCGTTTCCTCTCTGTTCATCTTTTGTTTGATGGTTGCCCCGACAGCCATGCCGCAGTTTGTCAGGGGTGCCGATATCGGCTGGCTCGACCAGATGGAAAAAACCGGGTACAAGTTCTACGACAGCAAGGGCATGCAGCAGAACTGCCTGCAGATACTGAAAGACAAAGGGATTAACACGGTCCGTTTACGGGTGTGGGTCAATCCTTCCTCAGATAAAACCAACGGCCATTGCAGCAAAAACGAAGTGGTGGCCATGGCGCTCAGGGCAAAAGCGATGGGCATGCGGGTGATGATCGACTTCCATTACAGCGACTCATGGGCCGATCCGGGAAAGCAGACCAAGCCTGCCGCCTGGGCCGGCCACTCATTCAGCCAGCTGCTTGACGATGTTTACAACCACACTTTTGAAGTGCTGGATACCCTGAAAAAAAGCGGTGTCATCCCGGCATGGGCCCAGGTGGGAAATGAAATTACCTGGGGAATGCTCTGGCCCGACGGCAGCACCAGCAACTGGCCCCAGCTTGGACAGCTGCTCAACAAGGGATATGATGCCGTAAAAGCTGTTGACAGTTCTATTAAGGTTGTGCTTCATCTGGACCAGGGGAACAGCAATTCCCGGTTCAGAACATTCTTCGACAATGCGAAAAATCAGAATGTGCGGTATGACGTCATCGGGTTATCCTATTATCCTTACTGGCTTGGCACGGACTATACCGTTACCATCGATGCACTTGGAAACAACATGAATGACCTTGCTGCACGCTATGGGAAGGATGTCATGGTTGTTGAAGTCGGGGGCGATTATACCAGGGTCCAAAACACCTACGACATGCTTGTGGCTGTCATTGAAAAAGTTAAAACGTATGCCGGCATTCACGGACTGGGTGTGATATACTGGGAACCGGAAGGTGAAAAAAGCTGGAGCGGCTACCAGCTGAGTTGCTGGGGGTCAGACGGCAAGCCAACTTTTGCCCTTGATGCATTCCTGGAACACGGGGCAGGAGTTGACCCTTTGGAAAATCTTCCAGGCATCAGTTTCTATCCCAACCCTTTTCATGACGGGTTGCTTCATTTTGCGTTCAGCATTCCTGCTGCTACAGCAACCATGCAGATTTTTGACATCCACGGCAAACAGGTGGCTCAGCAGGAAATAAACGGTTCCATTGGCAATTCAGTCAGGACAGAGCTGTTGCCGGGGGTTTACATGGTGTTTGTAAATTCCGGAAACCGCTCCATCGTTAAGACACTGGTAGTCAGGTAGCGCGTCATGTCCATTACTTCAGCAGCCGGAAAGTGAAGTTTGGCAGGCTCCCGGTAAATCGGAACTCTATTACTTATTAATGAGACCAGTTATAAATTAACATCGATGTATTGACATATTCGATCTATTGCATACTTTTATCGCGATTTAATTTCTTAAACCAATCGCTTTATGGAGAATCAAAGACCTTCATTTTATGAGGAAGTTGAACGGAACGGCGTTTCCCGGCGCGATTTCCTGAAATTTTGCGCAACCATGGCAGCCTTCATGGGCCTTGAAGCCAGCGGAGTTGGACAGATCGTCAAAGCACTTGAAACAAAGCCGAGGCTCCCTGTAATCTGGTTTCATTTCCAGGAATGCACCTGTTGCAGTGAATCGTTTATCAGGGCATCGCACCCGATCGTTGCCGACATTGTACTGAACAAAATTTCGCTTGATTACCAGGAAACGCTCATGGCTGCTTCCGGAACCCAGGCTGAAGATGCTTACAAGGCTGTGATGGCCAAATACCCCGGCGAGTACATTGTCATGGTTGAAGGATCGATTCCTACCGGAAATGAAGCGTATTGCTGCATCGGTGGTCGCAGTGCCCTCCAGATACTGGAGGAAGCGGTAAAGAACTGCAAAGCTGTTGTTGCGTGGGGCAACTGTGCCTCTGCCGGTTGTGTTCAGGCGGCAAGCCCGAATCCTACAGGAGCGCAACCGGTGCATAAAGTCATCAGCGGGAAGCCGGTGATCAACGTGCAGGGTTGTCCGCCAATTGCAGATGTGATGGTGGGCGTCGTTGTCCATCTCCTTACATTCGACCGGATTCCGCAGCTTGACGGATTGGGCCGGCCGAAAGCATTCTATTCACGGCGCGTTCATGATACCTGTTACCGCAGGGCTAATTTTGACGCTGGTTTATTCGTTGAATCATTTGATGACGAAGGAGCAAAGCGCGGCTACTGCCTGTATAAAATGGGCTGCAAGGGCCCCGTTACCTATAATTCCTGTGGGATCATCAAATGGAACGACAGCGTGAGCTATCCCATCCAGTCGGGCCACCCGTGCATCGGGTGCGCTGAAGAGGGGTTCTGGGACAATGGTCCGTTCTACCAGCATCTTCCGGAGGTTGCCGGCTTCGGCATAGAAACAACCGCCGACAAGATCGGTATTGGCCTCGGTGTTGCCACGGCAGTCGGTATTGCCGGCCATGCCATCGTCACCAACATCCGCAAGCATAAAGAGATAAGCAATGAAGAGCCTGAAGCAGGTTCCAAAGTCGAAACCAAGAAATAACTATAACCATGGCAGAAAAAATCGTAATAGATCCAATCACCCGCATCGAAGGTCACCTGCGGGTCGAAATTGAAGTTACAGATGGTAAAATCACCGACGCGTGGAGTGCCGGCACCATGGTGCGAGGTATCTAGACGATCCTGAAAGGCCGCGATCCCCGCGATGCATGGGCATTTGTGGGCCGCGTTTGCGGGGTTTGTACTTCAACCCATTCGCTTACCTCCGTGAGAACGGTGGAGAACGCTCTTGGAATTGCCGTTCCGCCCAATGCGGAACTCATCCGCAACCTGATGGCCAACGCCCTGTACATCCAGGATCACGTTGTCCATTTTTACCAGTTGCATGCCCTCGACTGGGTGGATGTGGTGTCGGCCCTGAAGGCAAATCCTGCCGAAGCTTCGCGCATTGCACAAAGTATTTCACCGTGGCCGAAAAGCTCGGTGGGCTATTTTACCGATATCCAGAAAAAATTCAAAAATTTTGTCGAGAGCGGCCAGCTGGGCATTTTTGCCAACGGATACTGGGGGCACAAAGCCTATAAGCTTCCCCCGGAAGTCAACCTTATCGCCGTGGCACATTATCTCGAAGCCCTTGAATGGCAAAAGGAACTGGTAAAGGTTCATACCGTGTTCGGCGGAAAAAATCCACATCCGAATTACCTGGTTGGCGGTGTGCCTTGCTCTATCAACATTGAGGAAGCGAATGCCGTAAATGCCGAACGGCTTGCTTTCGTGGGCAAACTCTTCGAAGATGCCAAAACGTTCGTTGACCAGGTTTATATCCCTGACTTACTGGCTATTGCTTCATTCTATAAAAGTGACTGGGGTGCCATCGGCGGCGGGTTGACAAATTACCTGGCTTTTGGCGATTTCCCGACAAACGGGTACGACAATCCCGAGAGTTTCAAAATGCCGCGCGGTGCCATATTGGGAAGAGATCTGAGCAAAATCCATGAGGTGAAACCCGAAGATCCGGAACAGATCCAGGAATACATCAACAACTCCTGGTATGAATATTCCAAAGGCGATAAAGCGGGGCTGCATCCCTGGGAAGGAGAGACCAAATTTAACTATACAGGTCCCAAACCACCATATGAGCATCTCGATTTTTCACAAAAATACAGCTGGGTAAAAACCCCGCGGTGGAAGGGACATCCGATGGAAGTTGGCCCGCTGTCGCGCATGCTGGTTGGATATGCCTCCGGTCGTGCCGACTATAAGGAGGTGATTGAAGGCGCACTTAAAGCACTCGATGTGCCTGTTACCGCTTTGTTCTCAACCCTCGGCAGAACTGCTGCCCGCGGCCTGGAAACCAAGCTGGTTTGCGGCTGGGCGCTTGAGTTTTACCAGCAACTGCTGGCCAATATCAAGAACGGCGATACCCGCACCCAGAACAATGCCAAATGGGAACCCGAATCGTGGCCCAAACATGCCAAAGGCATCGGCATGGTAGAGGCTCCGCGTGGTGCTCTTTCTCATTTCATTGTAATTGAGGACAAGAAGATTGAAAACTACCAGCTGGTTGTTCCAACCACCTGGAATGCATCCCCCCGCGACCCGAAAGGCCAGCGTTCAGCCTACGAAGAATCGCTGATCGGAACCCCTGTGGCTGACCCGAAAATTCCGCTGGAGGTGCTACGCACGATTCACTCTTTCGATCCATGCCTTGCATGTGCAGTGCATTTGTACGATGAAAACGGGACTACCATTCATGAACTGAAAACCTATTAAACCATGAGAAACCGATCCGTCCCTCTGCGTGAGGTGCATGTGTGGGAGATGCCTGTTCGTGTTTACCATTGGGTCAATGCGCTCTGCATCACAACACTCTGTATCACCGGTTATATTATCGGTGATCCGCCTGCTTTTATGAAAGGAACTGAAGCCTATTTCAACTTCTGGTTCGGAACCGTCCGCTTTATCCATTTTGTAAGCGCATTCCTGTTTTTCTTCAATTTCATTTTCAGGCTTTACTGGGGATTTACAGGGAATGAATTTTCCCGCTGGTATAATTATATTCCGTTGAAACGGTGCCAGTGGAAAGAGATGCTGGAAGTGATCAAAGTTGACGTTCTTCAGCTGACCAATAAAAAGATCGACTCCATCGGGCACAATTCCCTTGCGAGCTTTATCTATTTCATCACGTTCCTGATCTTCCTGCTGCAATGCCTCACCGGTTTCGGTATGTATGCAGCCATGAGCAGTTCGTTTCTTCCTAAGATGTTTGCATGGATCGTTCCGTTTCTCGGTGGTGATATGCATGTGCGTCAAATTCACCATATCCTGATGTGGGGGTTCATCCTTTTTGCGATGGTGCACATGTACCTGGTGTTTTACCATGATTATATCGAGCGCCGCGGAGTAACATCTTCCATGATTGGTGGATGGAAGTTCATCGAAGAGGATGTGATCGAACGCCACGACAACAGGACCGAAGATTGTCCTAAAGAGTAATAACAGTTCAATAACCTGCCCGTTTGCCGGATTTGCAAAATGATATCCTTGTTCTTGGGATCGGAAATTTATTGATGAATGATGAAGGCGTGGGTATTCATGTAATATCCAGGCTGGAAAAGGAGGGTATCAGCGGTGCCGACGTTATGGATGGAGGTACGGGAGGGTTTCATCTCCTGGGATTTATCCAGTCCTACAAAACCATCATCATCATTGATGCATCGCTGGATGACTTTTCTCCCGGTCATGTGCGGGTTCTACAGCCAAAATATGCACGGGATTTCCCGAGGCAACTCAGTGCACACGAAATCGGGCTCAAAGATTTGATCGATTCGGCTATTTTACTGGGAAATATGCCCAAGCTTCACCTTATTGCCATTTCAGTAAAGGATTTCCAGGATATGGGAATGGACCTTTCGCCGGAGGTGGAAGCTGCGATTCCGCGGGTGATTGAACTGGTAAGGGAACTTGTTGACCTCACCCCCTGACCCCTCTCCTGAAGGAGAGGGGGAAAAGGTTATTGCATCCCAAGCCAGTTGAACCATTCGTCCATTCCTTCGCCGGTTTTTGCCGACATCAGGATGAATTCCAGGTCAGGGTTCAGTTGCCGTGCGTAACTCACAGCCGTTTCCACACTAAAATCCACATACGGCAACAGATCGGTTTTGTTGATGATACAGAGGTTTGAAGTCTGGAACATATAAGGATATTTCAGCGGCTTGTCGTCCCCTTCCGTAACACTGATCACCACGACGCGCTTTTGTTCTCCAAGATCGAACAAGGCAGGACAAACAAGATTCCCGACATTTTCGATGAACAGGATGGACCCGGCATCCGGCTCCATTTTTTGCAGCGCCAGGTGAACCATCTTTGCATCAAGATGGCATCCCGATCCGGTGTTTATCTGGATGGCCGGGGCACCTGATTTTTCAATGCGATCTGCATCCCTTGCAGTTTGCTGATCGCCTTCGATGACAAATATTTTTCGTGTCGGAATCAGCGCATGGATTGTTTTTTCCAGGATAGTTGTCTTACCTGAGCCGGGAGAACTTACCAGGTTAAGCGCGAGCAGTTTTTTCCCTTCAAAATATCCGCGGTTACGTTCCGCCAGGCGGTTGTTTTCCGAAAGGATATCCATGTTGAGAGGGATCACTTTTTTTGGAGCATGTTCATGGGTGTGGGCATGGTGGTGGCCGTCAGCATCATGTTCATGTTCGTGAGGATGTGAGTGGGTGTGACCGTCGTGGTCATGTAAATGGTCGTGAGCATGGTCATGGTGGTGTCCATGGATTTCAAACTCATCAGGATTTCCGCATCCGCATGTTTCGCACATAATAGCTGATTTATTTAGGATGATTTTTTTACTGATTTTCTATTCTGCTTCAATTGACAGTACCCTGAACTCCTGGCCACCGTTGAACTCTGAAGGAAAACAATGGCATTCGGGGCAAACATCAAGCCGGTGTTTCATTTCAAATTCTTTGTTGCAATTTCGGCAGTATCCTATTCCCGGCGTACGGGTTATGACTACCGCCGCCCTGTCAAGGATGGTATCTTTGATAATCAATTCCAACGCCGATTGAAACGCATCGGCCTCCACGCCACTGAGATCCCCGACTTCGATTGTGATTCCAAGCACAGCAGATACGCCTTTTTTTCCAGCTTCACGCTGAACAAGTTCAATTACTTCTGTCGCCAGGGATAATTCATGCATAAAAGTCGCGTTTCAGCAGATCCGTGGAAGCGGATCGCCTGTTAATGAATCGATGATGCGCCGGCCGCCGGTTTCGGTTTTCAATACCACCTTGCCGGGATGGTCGCTTACAACCCGGCCGATAATTGCGGATTGTCCGCCCAGACTATTATTCTTCATGACATTCAGAATAAGTTCGCTTTCGGCCGGATCAGCCACGATCAGTACTTTGCCCTCGTTGGCGATGTGAAGCGGGTCGAAGCCGAGCAGTTCGCACATGGCATGAACGCCTTTGTTCACGGGCAGGGCGTACTCTTCTATTTCGATGCCCAGCCCGGTTTTAGCCGTCAACTCGTTCAGCACGGTTGCAACGCCGCCCCTGGTGGGGTCTCGCATGAATTTAACCCCGGATGACCGGTCAAGCACCTCCCGGATGAGATGGTTCAGCGAGGCGCAATCGGAGAGGACCGGAGTTTTAAAATTAAAGGATTCACGCGCACTCATGACGGCCATTCCGTGATCGCCGATGGTTCCGTTGATGATGATCAGGTCGCCGGCCTTGATGTTTTGCGCCTGGCTTACAGCCCGGTACGAGGGCTTTACGATGCCTATCCCGGCCGTGTTGATGAAAAGCTTGTCACATTTGCCTTTATTCACCACTTTGGTGTCGCCGGTAACGATCATTACGCCGGCATTTCCTGCCTCTACGGCAAGGGAGGCAACGATTGCCTCAAGGTCCTTCATCGGGAATCCCTCTTCGATGATAAAAGAGACACTCAGGTATTTTGGTTCAGCGCCGGAAACAGCCAGGTCGTTCACCGTTCCGCAGACTGCCAGTTTGCCGATGTTTCCGCCGGGGAAAAAGATAGGGTCGATCACAAAGGAATCGGTGGTAAATGCGATTTCAGCGCTGCCGGTGTTCAGTATGGCGGCATCTGTCTGTTCCCGGAGGATGGGATTCGCAAAATATTTGAGGAACAAGTTCTCAATCAGGTTGTGCATCATCCTGCCACCGTTTCCATGGCTGAGCAGTATTTTCTCTTCGGTGTGAATCATGAGCGGTATTTATAGTAGGTGGCGCATGTTCCTTCTCCTGAAACCATGCAGGCGCCCACCGGGTCGGAGGGAGTGCAGGTTTTGGCAAAAAGACTGCAGTCATTGGGTGTTTTCAGTCCCCGGAGTATTGCCCCGCAGATGCATCCTTTCGGATCGGCAGGCACCGGTACATTTACCGTGAAATGTTTTTCGGCATCAAAGGCAGCATATTCCTCCCGGATTTTCAGGCCGCTTTCAGGGATCACGCCCAGTCCCCGCCAGCGGTCGTCTTTCAGTTCGAAAACCTGTTCAAGCAATCCCCGGGCGATTTTATTACCTTCAAGGTGAACCACACGCTGGTACTGTATTTCAACTTTTGGAGTGCCTGCTTCAATCTGGCGCACCAGCATCAGGATGGCCTGCATCATATCCGTTGGTTCAAAACCCGAGATGACGACGCCAAGGTTCCACACGGAAGCCAGGTCGTTGTAAATGGCGGTCCCGGTAATGGCGCTGACGTGCCCCGGGGCGATAAAGCCGTCGAGTTTGATCCCTTCAACCACCAGTGCCTTCATTACCGGAGGCATGACCTTGTGCGCACTCAGCACAAAAAAATTGGCAAGGCCGGCTTTACCTGCTTCAACAATTGCTGCGGCAGTGGCCGGAGCCGTAGTTTCAAACCCGATTCCCAGGAAGACGATCCTTTTGCCGGGAGTACTTTTTGCCATCTCAACAGCCTCAAGTACCGAATAAACGATCCGGATGTCGTGACCGTTGGCTTTCTCCTTTTCCAGGGAACTCACGGAACCGGGCACACGGATCAGGTCACCATAGGTGGTGATAATGGTGTCGGGAATTTTACTGTAAGCGATGGCTGTATCAAGGAAATGCTGGCCGGATACACAAACGGGGCATCCCGGGCCCGAGAGCAGGCGGACCGTGGGAGGAAGCAGTGAATGAAGTCCGAAACGGTGAATGGCCATGGTATGGCCCCCGCAAACTTCCATCAGCGTGACCTCTTTTTTCGATATTCTTTTCAGTTCTTCCGAAACTTCGAGAATCAACTCCTTTTTCCGGAATTCGTCAATGTATTTCATCCTGGCTATTGAGGGCTGTTGTTTGCAATCTCGTTTAAAAGCCTTAGGGTTTCGGCTGCTTCTTCAGCATCCACTTTTTCAAGGGCAAACCCGGCATGAAGCATCACAAAGTCGCCCGGATGAACATCATCAAGAAGCAACAGGCTTGCCCGGTATTCAACATCTTCGATGGTTACCAGGGCACTTGGCCCGTCAACACTGATCACTTTTGCAGGGATGGCTAAACACATTTCAGGCTCCTTCTTTTTGCTGCTACTGCTAACTGGCCCAGCGAAATTCCTCCATCGTTGGTCGGAACAGTTTCATGGGCATAAACATCAAAATTATTCTCTTTCAGCAGTGCTATCGTTCCCTCAAGTAAATATTTATTCTGGAACACCCCGCCCGACAGCACTACTTTGTTAATTCCCTCCTCCCTGCGAATTGCCAACACAGCCTCAAAGATAGCAGAAATTACGGTATTGTGGAACTTTGATGCGATAATTTCAATTTTCACACCCTTGAGGAGATCATCAGCGATGGCGCGTATGGCATCATCGAAACGTATGGTTTGACCGATGCCGAAACGATAGGCTTCGCCGCAATTTTCGCGTGCCAGCGATTCGAGCCGCATCGGCCCTTCGGCATGGAACGTTGCCACCTGGCACAGGCCGAGCATGGATGCGACAGCATCAAAAAGCCTTCCCGCGCCGGAGGTGAGTGGACAATTGATCTTCCGGTCGATCATCGTCATGACCAGCCCGGCTTTCTCAAGGTCCAGGTTGCGGAGGAATGGCAATTCAAGCATGAGAAAGTCCTTGCCGAAAACCCTGTAAAGCCAGGAAACCGCCATGCGCCATGGTTCTTCGGCAGCCGAGTCTCCTCCGGGCAAAGGAATGTAGTCAAAATGCGTCATGCGTTTGTAATCGTTGAGGTCGCACAAAAGGAATTCTCCGCCCCAGATATTCCCGTCATCGCCATACCCGGTGCCGTCGAGCGCAACACCGATCACTTTTTCATCAAGATGGTGCTCCGCCATGCAGGAAGCGATATGGGCATGATGATGCTGCACCTTTACAACCGGAAGTTCGCTGTATTGCCGGGCCGACCTGGTGGAGATGTAATCGGGGTGAAGATCCACCGCCAGCATCGAAGGGACTACCCGGAACAACTGAAGGTGCTTCCCTAGTGTTTCATCGTAAAAGTCAGCTGTTTCCAACCCCTGCAGGTCGCCGATGTGCTGGCTCAGCAACGCTTTTTTCCCTTTGCCAAGGCAAAAACAGTTTGTGAGTTCGGCCCCGAAAGCGATGATGCCATCAACATCCGCCGCAGTGCGTACAGGGGTTGGAACATACCCGCGCGAACGACGGAAAATCCGTTCTTTTCCTCCCATGATCCTGACCACCGAATCATCGGTACGGTTGAAAATATCGCGGTTGTGCAACACCAGGGCATCCACTTTATCTGAAAACCATGAAATGGCTGCCTGGTTATCGATGAGGATGGGTTCACTGCTGAAATTGCCGCTTGTCAGCACAATGGCATCCGTGGTCATCTGCTGAAAGAGCAGGTAATGGAATGGCAAATAGGGAAGCATCACACCGAGCAGGCCCAGCCCGGAGTTGATGTTCTGTGGAAGCCGGGAGTTTTGATTGTCCTTCATTGACAACAGGACAATCGGCCGACGCCATGACAAAATGGACCGTTCTTCATGCGGGTCAAGCAGGGCATGCTTTTTCAGTGTTTCGAGGTCGCGGAACATCACGGCAAAGGGTTTGCCGTCGCGTTTTTTAATCTCCCGAAGTTTCGCGACAGCCTGGTCGTCAAAAGCATCGCAGGCCAGGTGCATGCCGCCAAGACCTTTGATGAGCAGGCAGCCGCCGGTGTCGAGAATCGCGGACGCACATTCAATAATTTCGTCGATGGTTTCAATGACCGCTTTGCCGGGGATATGCAGCTGGTATTTCGGTCCGCAGGTTGAGCAGGCCACAGGCTGTGCGTGGAACCTGCGGTCGAGGATGGAATCATACTCGCGCCTGCACTCGGGACACATGATAAATGGTTCCATGGTTGTTTTTGCCCGGTCGTACGGAAGGTCGCGGATGATGGTAAACCGCGGTCCGCAGTTGGTGCAATTCACAAAGGCGTAGTTCCGGCGGTTTCCTTCCTGCCTGACATCCTCCATGCACTCATCGCATACGGCAATGTCGGGGCTTATTTCGGTAACCTCATCAGAAACATTGTGGCTGTGATGAATGGTAAAACCGGTAAATGATTCAAACTCCAGATCATCGACTGAAACATGCTCAATCATGGAAGCGGGAGGGGCCTCTGCTGAAACGGATCTGAGAAAATTCTCAATGTTTTCCGGTTCTCCCGTGATCCGGATCCTTACATTTTCGTTCGTATTTTGCACCCAGCCGCTAAGCCCGTACCTGGTCGCGAGTTTATAAACAAACGGGCGGAAGCCGACTCCCTGAACAAGTCCTGTAACGATGATCTGCTTTGTTTTAATGGCTTCTGGTTTGTTTCCAAATAATAAATGTAAAAATATGCATATTTTATCTATTTTAGCCCGAAAATATGGCCGCATGCTGACCTTCCTGACAGGCTTTGTTGCAAGTATTGCCCATGTTGTAACGGGACCCGACCACCTTGCGGCAGTTACTCCGCTGGCCATCGACAGCCGCAAGAAATCATGGTTAGTGGGATTATCATGGGGTTTTGGACATACGGTTGGCATGTTGCTTATTGGCGGATTATTCATCCTGTTTAAAAAATACCTTCCGGTGGATGCCATTGGGAAGCACAGTGATACGATCATCGGATTCTTGCTGGTAGGGATCGGAAGCTGGGCCATCCTGAGGACTTACATCCGGCATTCGCATAAAAACAGGCCCCATTCCCATTTTCATTCGAGGCCAACTTTGTATGCACACATTCATAAACACACACACCTTGACGGGAAGGCTCATGAACCTGATCATTCGCACGATCACGAACATTCAGGAAACACCGTAAGACGAAATGCGCTAACCGCGCTGTTTATCGGGATCATTCATGGATTTGCAGGATTCAGTCATCTGTTCGCGCTGCTTCCTTCGCTGGCACTTCCTACGGTGATGGCATCGGTAATTTATATTGCAGCTTTTGCATCCGGAACGATCATGACCATGGTGTTATTTGCCTTCATCCTGGGCCTGGTTGCTTTCCAGGCGGTGGTGAAAGATAAACAAGTGTTTCTGAAGTGGTTTACGCTGACCGGCGGTTTACTGGCTGTCGGCATCGGCATTTTATGGATCCTCCACCCGGTTGGCTGAAAAACGAGGCAGGTGCCCTGTTATTTTTCCAGGGAAAATTGATAATATTGCAACAGAATTCAGACCATGTTTTTCCATTCCCTGCTGTTTCTTTATCTCTTTCTGCCGGTAACGCTTTTCTTTTTTTACATCTCCCGGAAAAGTCTGAGGAACATCATTTTACTGCTGGCAAGCCTGGTGTTTTGTGCCTGGTTCCAGATTTCCCTTTCGCTGGTGCTCATCGGTTCCATCACCCTGAATTATTTTGCGGGTATTGCCATTGAACAGGCTTCACGGGAACAACGGAAAAAACTCTGGTTCGTTCTGGCCGTCATTGCAAACCTTGCCTTGCTTGGTGTTTTCAAATACCTGGCGTTCCTGGGCGGCATGGTATCTGACATTATTTCCATATTCGGAATAAATCCATTCATTATTAAAGAGTTCGGGATGCCGCTGGGTATCTCCTTTTATACCTTCAAAGCCCTGAGCTACCTGATCAGTGTGAAGCGCAAAGAGGTTGCAGCGCAAAAGAGTTTTATCGACCTGGCGGTTTACATGTCGTTATTCCCGCAACTGGTTGCAGGCCCAATCGACAGGTATAAAAATCTGGCTCCCCAGCTTGAAAATCCATCCGCTTCCTTTGAACGTTTTTCGTCGGGAGTAAAACGGTTTGTTCTTGGTCTTGCAAAAAAAGTGATCATTGCCACTCCGCTCGCACTGCTGGCCGACAAGATATTCAACAACCCGGTTTCGCAGTTAAACGCATCACTGGCATGGCTCGGCGCGGCATGTTACACGCTGCAGATCTATTACGATTTTGCCGGGTATACCGATATGGCCATCGGGGTGGGGAAAATGTTCGGACTTGAGTTTGCGGAGAATTTCAACTTCCCGTACAATGCCCGCTCGTTCAAAGACTTCTGGAAGCGCTGGCACATCACCCTGACTTCCTGGCTCCGCGATTACCTGTTTCTGCCGCTGGCCTATGCCCGATCAAAGAAAATGGCCAAAGAGAAATACCTGTTCCTGAAAACAGATCACTGGATATACATCTACGCAACCATCATCACGTTCCTGCTTTGCGGATTGTGGCACGGGGCGGCATGGACCTTCGTGGTGTGGGGATTGTTTCACGGGATCATGCTGGTCATAGAACAACTCGGTTTCGGCAGAATCCTGAAAAAGACATTCCGGCCCCTTCAGCATTTGTATTTGTTGTTTTTCCTTGCATTATCGTGGGTATTGTTCCGGTCGGCAACCCCCAGGGATGCTTTTCAGTACATCGGGGCGATGTTCGGTGGCGGCGGGCAGCCCGAAAACCTGTCACTGGCGTATGAGTATCTTAATACACAGGCCATCTATGTTTTGATTATCGGGATTCTCGGGGCAACCCGGTTCTTTGACCGCATCCTTGTTTTTATCAGGTCGGCCGGCGACAGTAAAAATTCTGTTTTTATGATAGCCGGAACCCATTTCTACCATGTTTCCGTGATCCTTTTCGTGCTGCTCACGCTTGCCCTTGCGACTATTTTCATCATTGCCGGCACCAGCATTCCCTTCATCTATTTTAAATTCTGACGGATGGGAAAGACGGTGAAAATATACCAGGTCCTGCTGACGGTTCTTTTTCTGACCATCATCTCATTTTGCTTTCTGAACGATGTTTTGCGTTTCTATAAAGTGCCGGATATCAGCCCGACGGAGAACAGGAAGCTTGCCGTCAAACCGGTTTTCGATGCTTCAAACCTTGACCCGTTCGCGAAATCGTACACGAACTATTTCAATGACCAGTTTCCCTTTCGCCAGGAACTGGGGTTTCTCAATACGCTGATCTGTTTTTTCTATTTTCACCAGTCCCCGCTGCCGGGAGAAGTTGAACTTGGCAGGAACGGCTGGCTTTTTTACGACCAGAAGGAAAGTGTGGTATACCAGGGGAAATTCAGCCTGTCAAAGCAGCAGGTCAAAGCGCTCGTTAAAGAGCTGAGGGATCGGACGATTTCCTATGGAAAAAAGGGGATGAAGTTCTATGTGGCTTTTCCGCCGCTGAAACCTGAAATTTATCCTGAGTATCTTCCTGTTGATTTCAAGCGCGCCGCTGAAGGAACCGTTACCGACAGGATTGTGGAGGCGATCAAAGAAGATACGGTGATCCGGTACATCGACCTGAAAGAGGCCCTTCTGAAGGCAAAGAACCAGGGAAGACTTTACTATCAGCTCGACAATCACTGGAACTGGCTTGGCGCATTTTACGGGTATACCGCCATCATGGACAGGCTGAAGAAGGATTTTCCGCGGTTAAAACCGCTTACAAGGCAGGATGTAAACTTTAAAGTGGAAAAGACCATTCCAGGCAACCTGGCCACCATGATCGGACTTTCAAAATACCTGAGCGAAACAGACTACAACCCGTTTTTAAAGGTCACCCGGACCAAGCTGCTCACGCCGACCCACCAGCGGCCGGACTGGGCTGCACAGGTTGCGAATTATGAGGTTGTGCGAACGACCGGCGATTCATCTCTGCCGGATGCGGTGGTTATTCATGATTCGTACACGGACGGCATGATGCCGTATCTCAACGAATCGTTCAACAACTATACCTATATTTTCGATGGCTGGAGGTACGAAAAAAATGATGCCATCATTGATGATCTGAAGCCGGAGATCGTGCTCCTGATTATTTTCGAACCGCACATTTCACACCTGGCCGGGAAGTGGTGACCCTGAGTTATTTCACGTTTCCGAAAACCTTCCTGAGCAGCTCGGTGGCCTGTGCTGCCGGGTCTTTCCTGATTTTGGCCTCCTCTTTTGCGACCATTATAAAAAGTCCTGCAATCGCTTTTTCCGTTACATAGGCGGTAAGATCGGGATTTTGCCTGTTTACAAACGGTATCTGGTTGTACCGGCCGATCACCTCGGCCCACAGCCTTGTTGCATCCACCCTGTCGAGCGACGCTTTAATGACCGGGCTGAATTTTGCCTTTAATTCCGGGGTGGTGGTTTTTGCAAGATAGCGGGTGGCCGCGTCATTGTTCCCCTTTACGATGTTGATGGCGTCGGTGATGCTCATGCCCCTGATTGCGGCAACAAATACAGGCTCTGCGCTTTTTGCCGCATCTTCGGCCGCACGGTTGATGGAAACCACCACCTCGTCAACCTGGGAACCGAGGCCGATGGCCCGAAGTTTTGTCTCTACGTCTTTCGCCTCCTGCGGAAACGGGATTTTGATCTCGGCGTTTGCAAGGTAGCCGTTTACCGCAGAAACGAGCTTTACGCTCTCCCCCGTTCCTTTTACAAGTGCTTCCCTGATGCCGTCGGTGGCATCTTTTTCGGTAAGGCCGCCCGCGGATGTTCCAAGGAGCTGGTTGATGGAGGTTGGAAACTGGCTGAACGATAAGCCCGGGATTACCAGGATTAAAAATCCGGCTAGCAATACTATTTTAGTTTTCATGATTTATGAGTGCTATGTGAGAGGCTGTTTAAAAATATTGGCCAATTGGTTTTTAAATCTGTGAACAATGATTTTTATTTATTTGTAAATGGCTGAATATGACCCATCCCCTCCACGGGGAGGGCGGGGAGGGGTCATTCAACAGCAGTATTCGATAAAATTTAAACACGCTCTGATTTTATAATTGATTCATTACTTTTTCGTCTTTAATTTTTCACTGGCAACTGTTCGTTGGGCAGTGAACAAAGATAAACGAAAAGCGGCAAGTGAAAGGAGAAAATCGAAAAGTGAAAAACAGGGATAATCCTGAGGAGCTGTCTAAAATGTTACCGTGTATTCATAAACAACGGGGCCGGCCGGGGTGCTTTTATCTGTCTGTGCGGGAGGTTCGGAAACTGCAGCTGTATTATACGTGATCCTTATTCCCGGAAGCTTAAAATTAATGTTGGTTTTGTTGGTAATGGTAACGCGCACACCCCTGTTTTTAACCTTTTCGTACCGGAGCAGGCCAACCACGCGCAAGGCCTCTTCGTCACATCCGTGGCCGATCCCTTTCAGAATCCTGGGGTGCTGAACCGTACCGCTGTCATGAATGTCAAATTCAACCATGACTGTTCCTTCCACCCCGGCATCAATGGCGGCGGCAGGATATACAAGATTGTCGGTGATGAACTTCCTGAAAGCATCCTTGCCTCCCGGGTATTTCGGCAGGTTCAGAAATCGTTTTTTATTGTGGTGATCGGGCATGTCGAAGGATAGTTTACCGATATTTTTTCCGTAGGAATTACTGTAAAAGTACTATTATTTTCGGATGCTTGACATCGAGCAAATTATCATATATCTTTGTGATAAAATGTTAGGTATGAAAAGGTTCATCTTCTCAATGGTTATCGTCCTGTGTTCGATCCAGGGCTTCAGTCAGACCAACCCGGTGGTAGTCGCCCCGAATGGCGGAGAAAACTGGATTATCGGTTGTCCATACCTTATTCAGTGGATCGCTTCAAACACCAGCGGAACGGTGAAAATCGAACTGTACAGGAACGATGTCTTTAACATGACTATCTGCAGCCAGGTTCCGCCGGGGATGAACTCCTATAGCTGGATCCCGCCAATCAATATAATTCCGGGAAACACGTTCAAAGTCAAAATCACCAGCCTGACAAGCGCCGCTTCCTTTGATTTCAGCGACGGCTATTTTTCAATCAACAACGGAAACATAACGGTCAATTCGCCCAATGGCGGCGAAGTATGGGTAAAGGGCACGACGCACCCGATCCTCTGGACCGACAATATCTGCGACAACGTCCGCATCGAACTTTGGAAAGGCGGGGTGTTCAATTCCCTGATTGCCGCTTCTGTTCCGTCCAATGGTTCGTTCAACTGGGTTGTTCCGAATACGGCCACCATGATCCCGGGCAACGATTATAAAATCAAAGTGATGAGTGTGTCGGGAGCTGCAGGCACTACTTCGCTGGTTTACGACTTCAGCGACAACCCGTTTACCATTTCTGCGGGACAAAATACAGCTTTTATCACGCTGGTTACACCAAACGGAGGAGAGAACTGGATTATGGGATGCCCCTATGTGATACAATGGATTACAGCGGCAGTTTCGCCGGGACCGGTGTTGCTGGAGTTGTTCAAAAATGATGTATTCTGCATGAACATCTGTTCACAGGTTCCTGCCGGGCAGAATGTGTTTACGTGGATACCTGCATTCAGTCTCATTCCCGGGAATACTTACAAAGTTAAGGCAACCCTTTTGACAAGTCCGGGAGGTTTTGACTTCAGCAACACCAGCTTTTCAATCAACACCGGAAGTATTACAGTCAATTCTCCCAACGGAGGCGAAGTATGGGTAAAGGGCACGATGCACCCGATCCTTTGGGCCGACAATATCTGCGACAACGTCCGCATCGAACTTTGGAAAGGCGGTGTGTACAATTCCCTGATTGCCGCTTCTGTTCCATCCAACGGTTCGTTCAACTGGGTGGTGCCTAATACCACAACCATGATCCCGGGCAACGATTATAAAGTCAAAGTGATGAGTTTGCCGGGTGCGGCAGGCACTTCTTCGCTGGTATCCGACTTCAGCGATAACCTGTTTACCATTGCCGCTGGACAAAATACGGCGGCTATCACACTTGTTACACCAAACGGAGGAGAGAACTGGATCGAGGGATGCCCCTATGTGATTCAGTGGATCACGGCGGCAGTTCCGTCAGGGCCGGTAAGGCTGGAGTTGTTCAAAAATGATGTTTTCTGCATGAACATCTGTCAGCAGGTTCCTGCCGGGCAGAATGTGTTTACGTGGATACCTGCATTCAGCCTCATTCCCGGGAATACTTACAAAGTTAAGGCAACTCTTTTGACAAGTTCGGGAGGTTTTGACTTCAGCAACAGCAACTTTTCAATCAACGGGGGAAGCATAACGGTCAATTCGCCCAATGGTGGCGAAGTATGGGTAAAGGGCACCATGCACCAGGTTCTCTGGGCCGCCAACATCTGCGAAAACGCTCGCATCGAACTATGGAAAGGCGGGGTCTACAATTCGGTGATCGCCGCTTCAATTCCTTCCACCGGTTCGTTCAACTGGGTGGTGCCGAATACGGCCACGATGCTCCCGGGAAACGATTATAAGGTAAAGGTGATGAACGTGCCCGTTGCTGCCGGGACAACCTCCATGATCTTTGACTTCAGTAATAATTTTTTCACAATAGCAGGCACTTTGGGATCCCTGGCATCTATGAAAATGGTCAGGGTTTACCCTAATCCTTTCAGCGATGAATTGCATGTTGATTTCCTGGCTGCTTCGGAGGTTCCGCTGACCCTTGAAATATTCGGGATCAACGGAGGCCTGTTGTTTTCCAGGTCTTTCCCTACAGTTGAAAAAGGTGAGGTCATTGATTTAAGCGCATCAAACCTGCCTTACGAAAGGTGCCTGCTGCTGGTAAAGCAGGGGGAATTTGTCGTTCAGCGCGAAATCATCATCCGGTCCCGTTAGTCCGGACCATCGGCCGGATCCGGAAAAACCTGCATCCCGACCCAGGTGGATCAGCAGTTTTGTTACATTTGCGGTTGGAAATTCCAAATTCAGGTATATGAAGAAAACATTCATAATAGCATTGGCTTTGCTGATGATCGTGAGCCTTGCCCCGGCGGCCGGCATTCATACTTATTCAGGTTCGGTAAGCACAGAAATGCAACATCCCAAACCACCCCCCAAGCCGAAGAAAGCCAAAAAGCCGCCCAAGCCAAAGGAGCCCGGAAAACCAAAACCCCCGAAATCCCCAAAACCAGCGAGGCACCCCAAGGCTCCGCCCCGTCCACACTGGTAGAGATTGGTTTTTTAATACGGAGTTTTATCTGTTTTTTCAGCCCATTCCCTGAAGAGCGGAACAGCCAATGGATGCGGAACCTGGCGGAAGTTGATTTTCCGTTGTTCCGGAAGAAGGTTCAGCTCTTCATAGATATGGTTGTCTTTGAATCCGATGGATTCTGCATCAAGACGTGTTGAACAGTAATAAACCGATTGGATGTTGGCCCAATAGATGGCTGAGAGGCACATGGGGCACGGTTCGCAGGTCGTATATAAAACCGCGCCTGCAAGATCGAAATTTGCAATATTCCGGCACGCCTCGCGAATGGCTACGATTTCGGCATGTGCGGTAGGGTCATTTTCTGAACTGACCTGGTTTCCGCCCTTTCCGATTATTTTTCCATCCATCACAACCACTGCACCAAATGGGCCGCCAATATTCGTTCTCACGGAATGAAACGCTTCATTGAATGCGGTATCAAAATATTCTTCGGGAGATTTCATAAAGAGTCATGTGTTAAAAGGACTTTTCCTGCCCTGCCAGGGACAAAAACACAGGCGGGGTGGGCTGACAAAATTAAAAGGTTAATTGATGTAAAAAACATCCGGTGGAATGATCCGTGTTTATTTTTGAGTTTATTATGGTCAATTATCAGCCATTATCTCTAATTTTGGGACTGCTCAATCATCATTTTCAACCAGGAAACGTGTCCGGAAAATTTCATCCCATACCCCTGCCAGATTTACTGTCGCTCTCGCTTGCCGGAATCCGGAAAAACAACTTCATGGGGATCACCGGGAGCCTGTTCTTTCGTCCAAAGCAAACCGACCGGTTTGGCTTCATGCGTTATGGCCGGTTCCTGGAAACGCCTGTCGGGGTAGCGGCCGGCCCTCACACCCAGCTTGCCTTGAATATCGTCGCCGCCTGGCTTTGCGGGGCACGCTATATCGAACTGAAAACCGTTCAAACCCTTGACGAACTTGAAGTGTCCAAGCCATGCATCGACATGCAGGATGAAGGGTACAACTGCGAGTGGTCGCAGGAGCTGAAAGTTCATGAATCATATACTGAATACCTGAATGCCTGGATCCTGATCCATATCCTCCGCCGGGAACTCGGTTTTAAGGGAGAAGGCGGCACACTGTTCAACATGAGCGTCGGGTATAACCTCGACGGGATCATGAATGCCAACGTACAGTGGTTCTTCGACCGCATGCTCGATTGCTCCGCGGAATTGGCCAGGGCCAGGGATACCATACGCAATATCTATCCCGGGATAGACCTGGTCCGCATTCCGTCGCGCATCTCCGATCACGTAACCCTCAGCACCATGCATGGCTGCCCTCCCGGTGAAATCGAGAAAATAGGCCGTTATCTTATCTCGGAGAAAAAGCTGCATACCACCATCAAGTTAAACCCGACGTTACTGGGCCCCGAAGAGCTTCGCAGCCTGCTCAACACAAAACTGGGGTTTACCGCAGAAGTTCCCGACATCGCATTTGAACATGACCTGAAATATCCTGATGCACTGAATATCCTGGAATCCCTGAGACAGGCTTCCGATGAATCGGGGTTGCAGTTCGGGGTCAAACTCACCAATACGCTTGAAACGGTCAATAAAAAGGATGTTTTCAGCAATTCGGAACCGATGATGTACATGAGTGGCCGGGCCCTTCATCCGATCAGCATTTCCCTGGCCCGGAAACTGCAAAATGACTTTCATGGCAGCCTGGATATTTCGTTTTCAGCGGGAGCCGATTGTTTCAACATTGCCGATGTACTGGCATGCGGAATGAAACCGGTTACCGTATGTACCGATTTGCTGAAACCCGGTGGATATGGCCGTTTGCACCAGTATATCGAAAATCTCCGGTCGCAATTTGCCCTGCATGGTGCTGCCGGTATGGACGAATATATCATAAAAGTGGCTGGGACATCCGGCTCCGTTATCCGTGCAGGACTTGAAAACCTGGATAATTATGCGGGCCGCGTGGCGGATAATCCGGCATATCACCATGGATGGTTAAATGAACAATCCGTCAAGACAGACCGCGCACTGGGATCGTTTGATTGCATCCATGCCCCCTGCGTGGATACCTGTCCGACGAACCAGGATATTCCGGAGTATATGCTCCACACCGCCCTGGGTGATCTTCCGGCTGCGTTTGATGCTATTTTGAGAACCAACCCGTTTCCGTCTGTGACCGGCATGGTGTGCGACCATACCTGCCAGCTGAAATGCACGAGGATGAATTATGATGAAGCAGTTCAAATCAGGGAGATCAAACGGTTTGCAGCGGAAATGAATACCTCAATGACCCCCCCCCCCCCCCCCCCGTCGCTACAACACAACCCCCCCCCCCCCCCCCCGCTCCCCACAACATACCACCCCCCCCCCCCCCCCCCCCCCCCGCGGGGGGGGACGGCGGGCCGGCGGGGGGGGGGGGGGGGGGGGGTGGTGGGGGGGGGGGTGTGATGGGGGGGGCGCGGGGGGTCGGCGGTGGTTGGTTCGAGTGTGACATTGAGGGGGGAGCGGGGAGGAGCTTGCGG
>JBAXDH010000010.1:0-52038 GCA_037141055.1 bacterium
TGGAAATGATCAGGCCGAGCCAGTTGAAATTTATGCTGTTGGCGATAATTCCGGTCAGGCCTATTAAAACGGCAATGATACCACCTGGTACGCCCATCGGGCATCTGAGTTTTTTCTTTTGTTCCATGTTTATATGAGTTTAAGTTTATTGATTAACTCTTGTCGGTCAGGGAGTTCCCTGAACACGATTTTGTCGTTGATTAAAAGCGTCGGGACTGAATGGATCCCCAGCTTCATGCTTCGAAACATGCCTAACGGCGCACTGGCAAGGGTTGTTTTCAATTCGAACTTATCGCCGAATTCCGGTAGAATCTCAGTCAGCATTCGTTTCAGAGGCCTGCAGTTCGGGCAGGTCAGCGTGTAAAACATCTCAATTTTTACAGGTGTCGGCTTATCCTTCATCAGAATTGTTATTGTTCTGTCCGTAAATTCATCAACAGAAATCCCGGATTGATATTGCACAAAGATAATGTTTTGCATTGACAGTATTGCCTATCGAAGATGCAGCCCTGAGGCGTTTTTTACGCACGCATACTATTTAATATATCCCAAAAAGCAAAACCCCCGAAAACGTTGTCATTTCGGGGGTTTCAAACATGCCCTGTTGACTCACCAGGACTACTCTGATTATCAGTCATTTATATTCTCTCAACTTCTTATTAAAGTAAAAGTGTAGTGTTTATTGGGTGTTTAGAAGATTGATAAGGTTGAGATTGATAAGATAAATGGGGGTAAATCTTACTACCAAAAGGCTGACCCCATTGCCTGAAATCCGCTACATTTCGAATCCCCTAAGGTATTGTTTACACTTTGCCCGATATTCGTTATATTTGTACTGAAATACGTTTATTTGTAGCCTTGACCAATAAATATACGCATCATGAAACGAACCTTTTCAGCGATTCCATGGGTTACATTCATTATTCTTTTTTTTCTGCAATGGCCATGTTTGCTAAGGGCACAATCGTTTACCTTTGGCTGGAGCGGAACAGAACTTATCCCGGCATCAACTTTCAATAATCCGTCAAACTGGATCACGAATGCCTCCGATCCAGGGCTTGGTGACAAGAGTATTGTCACTGCCAATGGTGATACGCTGAGGCTAAACTGGACTTTCGGCGCTGGAAACCGGTATAAATGGGCCCAGTGTTACCTTTCATTATCCCAGGCCATCTCCCTTGCGGATTATGATCTCTTCGGATTCGACCTCAAAGGCATGACCAACAGTGGCATCGTGGGTTTTGAGCTCAAATTTGAAGACGGCATAAACCAGGCAGTGCTACGATGGGATGGACTTGCCGGGCTTAACAGATGGGCGGAAAAAATTTCCGCATCAAAAAAACAATTTGAAAATACATCGGCAATGGATTGGAGCAAAGTGCGGGTCGTATCCTTTGCTGTTTATGCACAAGCATCCTCTCAATATAGTGGTCCTGATCAGGGCACCGTGAGTATATATCAACTGGCCGGCACAAAAATGGCCGCTTGGGAACGGGCAACTTCCCGTGAATTCATCAATCCGGTAGATTTTGTGACGATCAAACAAAATGCTATCCAGGCACTGGTGAACAGGCAACAACCTACCGGGCTGCTTACTACCTGGACAGAAAATGGCAGTTCCTGGCTCTACGGCCAGGGATTGTCGCTGAAGGCGCTCAGCATCGAAGGGCACTGGACAGCAAACGTGCCTGACAATACTTTCGCAGTTGCCGCTGAAAAACTGGCACTCTTTCTCGCAGCGAACCAGCAGCCGGAGGGATACTGGCCCAGGGCATGGAATTCGGTAACGGGCGCGATAACGGTTTTAAAGGAGGATGACGGGACGATATGGATGGGCGATTTTCCGTGGGCTATCACCGGTTTGCAGGCCTATTTCAAAAAGAGCGGCGATGTGCGGGTTAAGCCAGCCATCCAGCACGGACTGGGATTTCTGAGAAATCTGATCCAGCCGGATGGGAAATTCCTTACCATTAATCCACAAACAGGGGTCACATCCGGAGTGGGCAGTTGTGAGGCTTACGCCGCTGCTATCCTGAGCCTTTTTGAGTCGGGAGATACCATCCATGCAAACAGTTTGTTTAGCTATATCAGCGTACATGGTTGGGATGCGCAACTGCGCTGCTGGCGCGAAGCCACTTCTTCCGACCGCCTCGTTCTGTTCGCCAACACCTGGATGGCGTACTACCTGTTTAAAAAAGGAGATGTTCAAAAAGGATTGGATGCACTTTCACTTGCAGGGAAGGTCATGTACACGCATGGCAATGGTGTTTCATTCGGATTGGATGGTATCGTTCCGCTTTCGGTCTGGAATGAAGGAGCTCTTTCCTACATTGCCGACGGGGGCCCCGGCAGTATTTCACTTTTCGCGGAATTGCAAAAATATATTCATCCGGACGGGATGATATCCCATTACAACGAAAATCTGGGAGTGATAGGCGGTATCTGGGCGGTGGACTGGCACAGCCTGGATGGTACTTCCTGGCTCTATTATACGGCAGCAGGAAAATCCCCTTTCGACCTTACACCCGGCATTCCTGCGGCAGTACCATCATCTCCCGTTGCAGGAGATGGAAGGAATTTCAGTGTGTCTGTCCAGTCAAACGGTGAATTGATCATCCGGCCTTTAAAGCCTTTGTCCCGGGAATATGATATCCGGGTGATTCAGGTCGACGGCAGGACGCTAGCACAAAGAAAAGCACACCCTAATTCAGGAGAAATAAAGTTCTCCCTTTCGAATGGCCATGCCGTGCATGAAGTCGTTTTTGTTGAAATTTTGTGCAACGGTCAAATGGAATGTTATCCGGTAATCCTGAATTAACAGAACCTGAATGGTCTTCGTTGATCTACTCAATTTATAAAGCGTAATGCGTCAGGAGAAATGTCAGAACGAAAACTTCATTCCCATGCCATTCATGCTGGCACCAAAGCTTAACCTTGACTGGCAACTGTGCAGGTCGCGTTTGGTTTGTTCAATGAGAATGATTTCCGGCACGACCATGAATATGCCAATGCTGTATAAACTAAGAAAGGTAATGTTAAAAACATCGCTGTTGTTCCCTGACGCAACATAGGCGATTCCACTTGTAGCCAGGACAATCGCCGGGTAGAAATTCGAGATGACCGCAATGTTTTTTGCGGTTTTCATCTTTTTCAGCATGCTCTGTTGCAGCGCGGAATCCTCCTTTTGAAATGCCAGTGCCTGTATTTGATGATACGCCCGATTTGTCAGTTGTGCATTGTTCAATTCCATCCCCAAGCCACCGGTTATGAGAATTGCTCCAACGCTCACAGGGCCGAAAGGGTGGGACGGATTGGAATATGATCCTATCATAAAGCCGGCACCAATTGCCTGGTATGCAAATGAAATTGCACTTACGGTTGTTGCGGCCGACAACGATTTAAAGACGTCACTGGTTTGTAGTGTGTCATTTGTCGGTTCATTTTTCTGTGCCTGTATGTACATTAAGAAAAACAGGATATAACTCAGTGTAGCGAACCCTTTTAATAAGGAATATTTAACATTGTTCTTCATGGGGGATTTGTTTTTCAGCATGTAAAATTGATGATCCATTCAGGATAATCCTAATCGGTTTTCAATATGTATATGGTAAGATTTTGCAGAAAACGCAAATTGACTTTGCCGGACATGCTATAGTTTGTAAAAAATGCAAAAGCGAAGCATTGTGATGGCATAAGTTATAAAAATTGCAAAATTTTCTATATTTGTCACCTTGGTGGGCACTGACAGAGATGTTGCATACATCCTGCTCAAAATCCATTGATTGAAAAAAGCAACACGATGGATTCGAACAGGAAAACTCTTAGAGATTTTGCTGGGTACCGTTGGTCGTTGATGGTCATTGTGAGCCTGCTCATGGCAGCCAATTATTATTTTTACGATGTGTTGTCTCCCCTGAAGTCGGTCCTGCAGGAACATCTGAATTTCAGCTCCAATGATTTTGGCATTGTAGCCGGGTTTTATGCATTTCCCAATACCTTTCTTTTAATGGCAATCCTTGGAGGGATAATCCTCGATAAAATGGGGATCCGCCCTACAGGTTTCCTTTTTGCGGTGCTTATGCTCATCGGGGCCTTCCTGACTGCCTACGGGGCCTCAGACATTTTTCGCAACGGGGGGGCTGGATTTCATTTTATGGGATCCTTCTGGACATCATATTCTCCCGAATTAAAAATGATGTCGCTGGGGATGCTCATCTTTGGGCTTGGTGCCGAAACCAGTATTGTCGTCACAAGCAAGATCATTGTCAAATGGTTCAGGGGTTATGAGATCGCGCTCGCATTTGCGCTCAATCTTGGCATTGCCCGTATAGGCACTGCGCTGGCATTTAATTTGTCCCCCAGACTCATTCTTCCGGGGCAATGGAACTTTGCCATTTGGTTTGCCGTCATGTTGCTTTTTATCGGAGTCCTCACTTTCATGATTTACCTGATGTTCGATGTGAAAATTGACAGGCAGGTGAAGACAGGTAACCCATTGCTCAGTAAAGACGAGGAATTTCACATGGCAGACCTGACAAAACTGTTCAAAAACCGTTCATTTTTGTATATCACCTTTCTGTGTGTCACGTTTTATGCTGCAGTGTTTCCTTTCCTTAAATATGCACCCGATTTCTTCTTCCATAAATTTGGGATGTCAAGGGTAAGGAGCGGTGATATTGCATCGCTGTTGCCTTATGGCACGGTGCTGTTTACGCCTGTTTTCGGCTGGTTCGTGGATAAGAAAGGAAAAACAGCATCCCTGATGATCTGGGGGTCATTGCTGCTGATCCTTGTTCACCTCATGTTCAGTCTGTCCTCTATAAACCCATATTTGCTGATGATTTTGCTTGGAATTGCTTTTTCACTGGTTCCGGCAGCAATGTGGCCTGCCGTTTCAAAGATCGTACCCGACCACCGGCTCGGGACTGCTTACGGAACAATGTTCTCCCTTCAGAACCTGGGTCTGTTCGCTGTTCCCATCCTGGCAGGGAAACTCCTTGATGCCACTAATCCGGGAATCACACCTGATATGATCGAACACGGGGCCAAACTCAACTATACCCCGGTAATGCTGATGTTCGCTGGTTTAAGCATTCTTGGTTTTTTATTTGCATTGTTGTTGAAACGGGATGATAAAACCTCCGGTTTTGGACTTGAACTGCCTTCACGTGGAGTCACCGAAAAACCGTAATTACTGGTAAAATGAGAAATCTTGCCATATTGATCTTTCCCATGTTATTTGTTATGATGATTGGCTGCAATCATGGTAACGACGTCAAAGTTGAAAAGATCTATATCATGGAAAGGAACGGTAGAAATATCCCCATGATAGAGAACAGAGTTGAGCAAATAATGCAAACCCCCTTCGCTGATCGATACACCAAAAACATCACGCATCATTTTCTGAAGACGTTTAAACGGCAGATACTGGCGAACATTGAGATAAAAGACAGCAAATATGACCTGACTTATTCAATTCAACAAACTACCATGTAATAAGAGAATTATCGCAACTGGATTTAGAAAACACACCAGGGTATTTCCTTCAAGGCTTATTCCAGGAATATTCAGGAGATCCTAAAACACCCCGCCGAAACTGAGATTAAAATTGAACGCCTGGTGCTGGTCGAAGAACTTTTCGTGCTTGGGCGGACTGTATACCGGGCCGACATGGTTCCTGATCTGGTGGCTGGCGATGTACATATCGTGGTACAGGCTGAGGAATCCGTATCCAACGCTGAGATCGAAGAAAAAATGACGGCGAAGGACCTTCATCCCCACGTTGACATAGGCAGCGTAGATATTCACCCTGTCGACCATCTTGTAGCAGGAATAGGTTTCAGCATCTTCACTGTATTTCCAGGGCACATAGCCAACGGAGTCAACTGACATATGCCTGTAAACTCCCCTCAGCCCCACATAGAACAGCACCGCGCCCTCCGGGAGCATCTTCGGCTTAAAATAAAAGTTCACCTGCGGGATGGCGTAAACGCCCGCATAATAGCCCAGCTGCCCCTGCGGGACCGGCCCCGCGTAGAAAAAATCGGACCACGTGGAATTATTGCGGTACATGTATCCCGTCCCCAGGGCGAAGCCAAACCTACCGGGTCTGAACTCATACGTGATGCCCGCCTGCTGTGCAAGTAAAAGGTTCAACGGGCTTATGGAGAGGAAGTGTTTTGGCAGGCGATAGGCATCGGCAGGGGGTGTCACCTGCCCGAAGACGGACGCCACGCTGAAGACCAGCAACAGGGTAAGTCTGAACTCTCTCATACTCCGGGCTATTTGAGCTGCCATATTACGCCATATTCATTCCTGAAGCCAAGGACCCCTTCCGTCAATGAATAATACAAAGTATCAAGGTTACCGGTAGGACCATGTGACGTATAGCGGGATGGCAGAACGTACACCTGGTGGTAAACTTGTGAGCCTATCAAAACATTGTCATGGACCGGGATGATCGGATAAGGAGGCTTGTCTTCATACAGCTTCAATGAATCAAAACGGTAGCTGCTGCTGAAGCTCCAGTAGATGGAATCGCGCACGGTCATCGAGATCCCGAGATATTTAATGACCGGGGGCGCAAAAGGATTTGACATGTGCTGATAAAAGTTCAGCCACGAGCCTGAAACAGATCCATAAAATTCCATTCGATTTTCTTCTGTGTAATAATAATTACCCGGGCAATAATCATCGGACCTTGGAAATTCAACGTACTCATAACCCTGCTGTCCAAAATGAGCGATACGGCCGTAGGCTTTAAAAGTGATCGTGTGCCCGGCAGAGGAAACAAATACGAGGGTATCGTGACCCTCATAGGGCACAATATCAAGGTCTTCCTGGGAAAACCTGAAAGATGCGAGAAGGACCGACTGGCAGCTCTTCTGGCACGAGGTCAACAGCTGAATTATCAGCAACGATAAAAGCAGGATCGCAATATCTTTCTTCATGGATCGGTAATTACCCGGTTGGCTGCCGACTCCTCATTTGTGTGCGCTAATTTTAGTCTACAAAAGAAGTCATTTTTTTGAAACCACAAGATTTTTTACATAAAATTATCAATGGAACCTTTGTTAATAGGTTGTCTTGCCATTTCAATGTTTCTTCCCTATTTTTTCGAGTTCGGTCCTGTGATTCTGAGTCCTGAAATGAGTTCCGATCCTGTCCGGAAGGTTGTTTATTTTGGTTATGTTGGTCTTGTATTGTAAGTCTGCATATTCTCCTCTTTCTTTTATCAGTTCCAGGCTCATCTCGTCCAATTCTTTGTTGAGCGATTCCTCGCTGGAGTTGTCGATGTACTCAAAAAGCTCTTTTAGGTTTTTTATGGGAAAGTGAAATTAGATGAAACTAGACGCCACGAACGCCCGGCGAATCCGATTCAAAGATAAACTGAATAAAACCAGCTAAAAAGTGTCACAAAAATGTCACATTGTTAAGCAAAAAAAAAGCCCGTGAATAATTGATTCACAGGCTTTTGTGTGTTTTATTTGTTGACCCACCAGGATTCGAACCTGGGCCGAGTGAACCAAAATCACTTGTGCTACCGTTACACCATGGGTCAAATTGATTTACGATTGGATGATTTACGATTTACGAAGTCGCTTTTCGCTTTTCACCATTCGCTTTTGCGGGTGCAAAGGTAGAAAATAATTTCTCTTTGTTCCTGCCGGCGTGTGAAAAAAATTACCAGTCACTGATTGCGGGTAAATTTGTACTTTCGCAGCGTAATCCGAGATAAACAATTTTCTATGAAGAATTTCAATAAACTGAACAACATTTTCGGCTGGATCACCTTTGTCATTGCAGCAACGGTATACCTGCTCACCATTGAACCAACGGCCAGCTGGTGGGATTGCGGCGAATATATCGCCACCGCCTTCAAGCTCCAGGTCGGCCATCCTCCCGGGGCTCCCCTGTTCCAGATGATCGGCCGGTTCTTCTCCCTCTTTGCCTTTGGTGATGTTTCGCATGTGGCCATGATGGTCAATGTGATGTCGGGACTGTCGAGCGGTTTAACCATCCTGTTCCTTTTCTGGAGCATTGTTCTTTTTGCGAAAAAACTTGTGGTTACCAATGGCGAAATGACCAGCGGCCAGATGTATACAGTGTTTGGAGCAGCTTTTATCGGATCCATGGCCTATACTTTCAGCGATACATTCTGGTTTTCGGCGGTTGAAGGAGAAGTGTATGCGATGTCTTCATTTTTTACGGCGATATCCTTCTGGGCAATCCTGAAATGGGAAGAGGTTGCACATGAAAAGCATTCCTATCGCTGGCTAATCCTCATTGCCTTCCTGATGGGGCTTGCCATCGGTGTTCACCTGCTCAACCTGCTGGTTATCCCGGCAACATGCATGGTGTACTATTATAAAAAATGGGAGAAACCGTCGAAGGTAGGCATGCTTCTCACGTTCATCCTGTCAATCCTGATTCTTGCATTCGTGATGTTCATCATCATCCCCGGAACGGTTGAACTGTCAGGAAAATTTGAACTCCTCTTTGTCAATGCATTCGGCCTTCCTTTCAACACAGGAACCTTCATCTATTTTGCACTCCTCATCGGGTTGATCATCTGGGGATTGTATTTCACACGGAAAAAAGGAAAAACGATTTTAAACACCATCATCCTGGCATTTGCTTTTATCCTGATCGGGTATTCCTCCTTCTTAATGCTGGTGATCCGTGCGAATGCAGATACGCCCATCAATGAAAATGCCCCCAAGGATGCGGTCAGTTTGCTTTCTTACCTCAACCGCGAGCAGTATGGCGATTTTCCGATTGCTTACGGACAGTATTACAACGCGCCCATCGTAGATTATGCCGATGGAAAGCCTGTTTATCAGAAGGATGAAAAGAGCGGAAAATACATCATCATCGACCAGCGGAAGGGCACGGTGCCGGTTTGGGACCCGCGATTTACGACAGTCTTCCCGCGCATGTGGAGCAACCAGCGCAGGGGTTCACCGGCGTTTTATAAAAACTGGGGAGGCGAAGGAACACCGATCGAAGTCACCAACAACGACGGCAAGCCTGAAACCCTGAATCGCCCTACTTTTGGTGAAAACCTCAGGTACTTTTTCTCATACCAGATCGGCCACATGTATATCCGGTATTTCATGTGGAATTTTGCCGGCCGCCAGAATGACGTGCAGGGATTTGGAGGCAGCAAGGAAGATGGAAACTGGATCAGCGGGATCCCGTTCCTTGACAAGGCAAGGCTGGGTCATGACCAGACGAATCTCCCTGCCAGTAAGGAAAACCGGGGTACCAACAAATATTACCTGCTGCCGCTTATACTCGGGCTCATCGGCTTCTTTTTCCACATTGGAAAAGATTACAAAGGAACCATGATCATCTCGCTCCTGTTTATCATGACGGGACTGGCGATTCTTGTATATCTCAACCAGCAGCCGTATGAACCGCGTGAACGGGATTATGCCTACGCCGCCTCCTTCTATGCCTTTGCAATATGGATCGGGTTGGGCATCATTCCGCTGGTAAACTTCCTGAAGCGAAAGCTTTCCGAAAACCTCTCCGTAGCCATTGTATTTGGCCTGTGTCTTTTACTTGTTCCGGGCATCATGGCTAAGGAAAACTGGAATGATCATGACCGTTCCGGGAAATATACCTGTCGCGATTTTGCCGCAAATTATCTCAATTCATGTGGTCCGCAGGGAATCCTTTTTACCAATGGCGACAACGATACCTTTCCTTTATGGTACGACCAGGAAGTGGAAGGAATCGGCACAGATGTGCGCGTGGTCAACCTCATGCTGGCCTCCGGACCCTGGTATATCAACCAGCTGTACAAGAAAGCATACAATTCAAATCCCATCCCGCTTACGCTGGACCCGGAGCAATACCGGCAGGGAACCAATGATATCCTGCCATTTTACGATATCGGGATCACAGGTTATGTTGAGTTGAAGGATATGATCGATTTCATTAAAAGCGACAACCCGCAATCTTTCCTTACGCTGCAGAATGGTGATAAAATGAAATTCTTCCCCTCGAAGAAGGTGAAAATAACCGTTGATTCAGCCGCCTGCGTAAAATATGGCATTGTTCCGAAGCATTTGCAGGGGAAAATGGTTGATTCAATTTGCTGGACCATCCGGTCGAACCAGCTTTACAAGAACGACCTGATGCTCCTTGACCTGCTCGCTTCCAACAAATGGGAAAGGCCGCTCTATTTTGCAGCGCCTTCAAGTGTGAACCATTGCGTTGCAATCGATTCCTTCTGCCTGGTGCAGGGCTGGGTGTATCAATTCATGCCGGTGAAGGCCGATTCGAACGACTATATCCCGAACATGGGCGGCGTGGATGCCATTACATCCTATAACATCCTCAAAAACAAATGTGCATGGGGCAACCTGAATGATCCGCACACCTATGTCGACCCTGAAAGCCTCAACAATGCCGTAAGGCCGAAGACCAATTTCATGCGGGTGGCACAATCGCTGGAACAGCAGGGCAAAATGAAAGAGGCCGTTGAGATGCTGGATATCTATATCAAGTATTTTCCTGATTCAAAGGTGCCATTCGACATGTATATGCTGCCATATGCCGAAATTTATTACAAGGCCGGGGCGACAGACAAAGCCAACAAACTGCTCGAACGCGTAGCGGATATATGCAGTGAGAATCTTGATTACTACAATTCATTTGCACCCGGCAACACGGAATACTTTCAGCAGGATGTTCAAACCGCGCTCGGCATTATCAAACGTACCGCGATGGTCGCTTCTCAAAACAAGCAGGCCAAACTTGCGGAAAAGCTGGAAGCGATGTTCAACATGAAGATCAAGACCATTCAGCAATGATGATCGCATCGGTAATCTGGAACCCGAGCCCCGAAATTTTCGAGATCGGCGGTTTTGCAGTAAGGTGGTACGGGCTTTTCTTTGCGCTTTCATTCTTCTTTGGCTACCTGATAATGCAGAAATTTTTCGCCAAAGAGGATGTTCCCATCAAGCTGCTCGATGAGCTTACGACCTACATGATCATTGGAACCATCGTCGGGGCGCGCCTTGGACACGTATTTTTTTACGAACCTGCATGGTACCTGGCCCACCCGATAAAGATACTGCAGGTGTGGGAAGGCGGTCTGGCGAGTCATGGCGCCGGTATCGGGATCATTACCTCCATTCTTGTTTTTTCATACGTCCGGAAAAAACCTTTTCTCTGGGTGATGGATCGCGTTGTCATTGTCGTTGCACTGGCCGGTTTCCTGATTCGCATGGGAAACCTGATGAATTCAGAGATATACGGGTTGCCTACTTCGTTGCCATGGGGCTTCCAGTTCCTCCGTTCGTCCACTCCCCCTGAAGGAATGGTTCCGCGTCATCCGACCCAGATATATGAAGGACTTACATACCTGTGCATCTTTTTCCTGCTTTGGTGGTACTACTATAAGAAAGACGGGAAACCTGCCCCGGGGTTCATCTTCGGAATGTTCATGATCCTTGTGTTCGGGGTGCGTTTCGTCATTGAATTCATCAAGGAACCCCAGGTTGGGTTTGAAAACGGCCTGGTCCTGAACATGGGGCAAATGCTGTCGGTCCCGTTCGTGATAGCAGGGATTACCTTCGTTTATCTCTCCTTTCGAAAGAAATAGTCAGGGTGCAACCTCATTGATGCACTCTGCCAGCCTTTTATAATCATTCCGGATCATCATCCCCGGGAAATTCTTCGACATTTCGAGGGCGTAGATCAGGCTGAAATCCTGCTGATTCATGGCAAAATAAATTTTCTTTTCCATCAGGTAGCGTGCAAGGTATTCCTGTTCGGGCTGACCGGGTGTGGGGATGAATATTGCCGGCTTGCCAAGGGTCACCACGTCCATGATGCTGGAGTAGCCGGACCTGCATATCACCATCGCCGATCCGCAGATCAGTTCACGCAGTTTTTCGGTGTCAAGATGTGCGAAAACATGGATGCGGTTGTCCAGCACATAGGCCTCATCCGATTCGGGCATGCCGCGAACCATGGCCACCTGCATGTTGATGCTGACAAGCTGCATGAGGATTTTTTCTTCCAGGATGGTCCGCTGCGGCTCAGGGCCCGAAAGCATCACCAATAAGTCAAAATCAGGGTTAACAAGGTCGCTGCGTGGATCCCGCGGTTTTGAAAACCGGGAGAGCGTTCCGATGTAATGTGCATTCGCCGGAAGTTTAGACGGATGCGATAATGATCCGGCGAGGCCGCGATGGGGCTCGAAGTCGGGAATCCAGCAAGCTTTATACCTGCTGATGAACCGGTAATTGATTGAATTGATCAATCCCCGGGTGAATTTCAGTTTGCCGGGAACTTCGATTTTTATCTGGTGCGTGATGAACACCGACGGGATTTTGGAGTGCCAGCAGCCAAACCTGTTGTCGGAAATGATGAGCGTGGCATTCGTTTGTTCTGCAATCTTCTTTAAATCCTGGTGTTCACGCCAGATGCTGTATAGGAGCCGGGGCAGGAGCATCATCATTTTCAGGGCAATCCGGCTGCTTTTGGGGTAACTGATGGTAATTCCCCGGAATTCAATGGTTTGAATACGAGGGTATTCCTTTCTGATGAATTCAAGTGGTCTTCCACTGGCGGCCACCACAACCTCAAATCCCATCTCTTCCAGCTTTGAAATAACAGGAACACACCGGGTGGCATGTCCGATTCCCCAATCCAGAGGACAAACCAGGGCCTTTCTTTTGACTGCCATGCAAAAATTACACTTATTTAGATCAAATTTAGTGTTAAACCACGGCGAAGTCAAGAAAAGTTATAAACACTGTATTACCTTTTACTAACTGGGACGATTAAGCGATGGAAACCTCACCCAGGGGATGAGGTGTTATTGACGATAATATGCCAGAAGACAAATTACTCTACCAGATCGGCCTGACCCTGATTCCGGGGGTGGGCGATATACTTGGCAAAAAGCTTGTTTCGCTCTGCGGGACCGCCGAGGCGGTATTCAGGGAGTCCCGGCACCATTTGAAAAAAGTGCCGCGGATAGGGGATTTGCTTGCAAAAGCAGTTGGAAACAGCGGCATATTAGAACGGGCTGAAAAGGAAATCCGGTTTATCGAGCGTTACCGGATAACCCCGCTTTTCTTCCGGAACGCAGATTATCCGCATCGCCTGAGACATTGCCTGGACAGTCCTTTGATGCTGTATTACAAGGGGACGGCCGACTTGAATTCAATCCGCGTGGTTGGTATTGTCGGAACAAGGAATGCTACCGAATACGGGAAGAGCGTTACCCGTGAGCTGATCGGAGGACTGGTTCAGCAGCAAGTGCTGGTTGTAAGCGGCCTTGCTTATGGCATCGACAGTTGTGCCCACCGTAATTCGCTTGATCTCGGCCTTGATACAGTAGGAGTTCTTGGGCATGGGCTTGATACTGTTTATCCATGGCTTCACCGCCCACTGGCAGAGAAGATGCTCACACAGGGCGGGCTGGTGACCGAGTTTTTAAGCAAAACCGGGCCTGACCGCTCGAATTTTCCAAAACGGAACAGGATCATTGCCGGGCTGTGTGATGCGGTAATCGTTGTTGAGGCGGGCCGGAAAGGAGGGGCGCTCATCACGGCCGACATTGCCAATTCATATAACCGCGATGTTTTTGCCGTCCCGGGCAGGGTGAGCGATCCGTTCTCAGATGGTACGAACTACCTGATAAGGACCAACCGTGCTGCACTGGTGCAGAAACCTGACGATGTCGAATACATGATGGGGTGGAAAACTGCGAAAGGTCCGGTGCCGCCTCCCCAGCAAAAGATATTTATTGAAATGACAGTGGAGGAAGAGAAAATTGTTGCACTCCTCCGGGAATACGGCCAGCTGGGGATCGACGAAATCTGCATCAGGGCCAATAACCCGATGAGCAGGGTCTCCGCCTCCCTGCTCAACCTGGAGTTTGAAGGAGTGGTGAAATGTTTGCCCGGAAAAGTGTACTTATTGTCCTGAGGGTTCGGGATTCGATGAAGCAGCCTTAAGTCCGAGAACCAGCACGATGAGTGTCGATCCGAAGGAAAACAGGCTCAGCAGTTTGAAATCATTTGTCAGCATGCAAAAATTAAATACCCCATGAAAAAAGACAGCCCCGAATAACCCGGTCAGTGAAAACATGATCCGGGCCTTCAGCACCTTTGCCATTCCGATAAAAAAGCCCATGATCACCGAGAAGATAACGTTTGCAGGAACAAAAACCAGTGTATACAGCGTTACAGGGAAGTTCGCCTGGATTCCCGCATAATTGAAAACGAAAAGGAAAAGGGCAATCGAAGAAAAACCCAGGGAGGTCATGATGGCAAATGTGACGGCATCGATGGGCCTGTTAATTCGCTTATTTGTCATGATATAATACCGGAACACCAGGAATTTTCCAAACTCAGAACTTGCCGCGATGGTAATGAATGAATAAAAAGTCATGCGTTTCAAACTCTGCAGGGAGTTAAGCCCGAGTTTCATTGACAGGTATTCCGCTGCCATGAGGACGACAATGCTCACTGCGCCTGCCAGGAAACTTTTTACAAGCCAGCCGCCGAAATCACGCTGGTACCTGTTTTTGAAGTAAAGATACATGACTAGTGCTGTAAACGGGGCAACTCCGAGCATAACATATACGACAGGTCTCATGGCTGAATTATAAGTGAAATCCTGACCAAATGTAATTAATTTTATACTTTTACAGGAAAAAATAACCTTTTAATCTCCCCTTTGGAAGGAATCGTTGTTAAATCGACCGGAAGTTGGATCATTGTCAGCCTGCAAGGCGGGACAAGGCTTGAATGTAAGTTGAAAGGGCAGTTCCGCATGCGCGGCATCAAGCACACGAATCCTGTGGCAATTGGTGATCATGTTGAAGTGGAACAATTGCCGGGAGACAGTCACGGAATGATCACGGAGATCAGGACCCGTGAGAATTATATCATCCGCAAAGCGACGAAGCTTTCAAAGGTTTCCCACATCATTGCCGCAAACCTCGATCATGCCTATCTCATCGCCACGCTGGCCCATCCCAGGACGTCAACCGGTTTCATCGACCGCTTCCTGGTTACAGCGGCGGCATATTACATCCCCGCCAGCATTATCTTCAATAAAATGGATATTTGCAGCGGGGAAATGTCAGAGTTGCTTGACGAACTTACAGGCGTATATGAAAACGCCGGTTATCCCTGCTACAGAACTTCAGCCATCAGCGGCGAAGGGGTTGATGTGATCAGGATGCTGTTGAAGGATAAGGTCAGCCTGTTCTCAGGCCATTCCGGGGCAGGCAAGTCTGCGCTTATTAAAGCGATCGATCCCTCGCTGAAGCCGCGGATCGGCAATTTGTCGCAGGTTCATCAAAAAGGCATGCACACCACGACCTTTGCCGAAATGTACGAACTGGCAACGAGCGGGTTTATTGTGGATACGCCCGGCATTAAAGAGTTTGGCCTGTTTGATTTAGACAAAAGTGAAATTCACAGGTGTTTCCCTGAGATGGACCGGCTGCTGCCATTCTGCCAGTATAAAAATTGCACCCATACGCACGAGCCGGGGTGTGCCGTGAAATCAGGACTGGAAAGTGGTTCTGTTGCCCGGTTGCGTTATTATTCGTATCTTAGCATCCTCAATGATAGCTAGACAACTGATCACAAACGATGTCATCCCGTTGAAAACATCCGACACGGGAGAGTTTGCCCTGTTACAAATGGAGGAAGCCCGTCTTTCGCACCTTCCGATTGTAGAAGGGACGGATTACATTGGCGTGATTTCCGACAAGGAAATATTGGCGGAGGACGAACCCCTGATGGAAATCGGCCGTTATGCGCTTGCACCTTCCAGGATTTTTGTCAATGAAGAGCAGCATGCCTATGAAGTTCTGAGGGCATTTTCCTCGATGAAAATAACATTGCTCCCGGTGCTCAGCGACTCAAACCAGTATTTGGGCGCAATCGTCCTCCCGACAGTGGTCAGGGTGCTTTCGGAAATGGTTGGGGCGTTGAATCCCGGCGGAGTGATCATCCTGGAAATTAGTGAAAAGGACAACAGCCTGAAGGAAATTGTGCATATCGTTGAATCCAATGATGCAAAAATCCTCAGTTGCTATGTCTCGTCACAACCCGATTCAACCAAACTGGAGGTTACCATCAAAGTCAACCGGATGGAGATCGGCCCGTTGCTTCAGACCTTTTCCAGGCTGAACTATCCTGTGAAAGCATCCTGGTCAAGGGAGGATTCTTTTAACGAAGTTCTCCAGGATCGCTTTGATGCGCTGATGAATTATCTGAATATCTGAATGATGAATTTTTTGTCTGCCTGCAGATCCATTGCAATCCTGTTTCCTGCCTTTGTTGCCTTCATCCTGAATCAGTATCCTGTACCCGGGAACTGCCAGTCCGTTCCGGTCAATTTGACACTTCCCGGCGACACCATTATCATTCATCAGATCAGAATCACAGGAAACAAGGTTACGAGAAAGAGTATCATCCTGCGTGAACTGGACTTCAGGGAAAATGACACCATGACCCTGCACCGGGTTTCGGAAGCGCTGCTGAGCAGCAGGCAAAATGTATTCAATACCCATCTGTTCAATTTTGTCACAATTGATACCAGCCTGGTTGCCGGCACTCATCTTGCCGATGTAAATATTGCCGTTGTCGAACGATGGTATTTATGGCCGATACCCTACATTGAAATTTCCGACCGCAACTTTAATGTCTGGTGGGAAACACGCGACTTTAACCGCCTCACGTATGGGATTGATTTTACGCTTTTCAATGCGAGGGGGAGAAATGAAACGTTGAAAATACTGACCCATTTTGGGTTCAACCAGCGATTTGGATTTGAATACAGCATGCCGTACCTCAACAAAAAGCAGACAATCGGTACCGGCTTCGGCGCCGGCATTGATCTGAATCGGGAATTGCCGGTTTTTACCCGCCATAATCAACCGGTGTACATGCGAAGCGACTCCAACTACCTGAAAAAAATGCTTTACGGTTTTGCCAGGTTTGTTGTCAGGCCCGATATTTTTTCAACACATTCATTTAAGCTGGCCTATTCGTACTATGTTCTTGATTCAAACATCCGCTCCATCCCGGGGTACGTGCTGCTGCAGCAAGATATACAGCAGTTTTTAACATTGAATTACGTTTTTAAAATCGACCATCGCGATGTTCAGTCATACCCGTTGAAAGGGTATTTCATGGATGTGGAGCTGAATCATTCAATACCCTATGCCACAGCCCACAATAGCTATCTTGCCACGAATTTCAGGGCTTATCTTCAGCTTTACAACAGGTGGTACTGGGCTTCCGGATTTACCGGGAAACTGAGTTTTGAAAAAACACAACCATATTACCTCCAGCGAGGGTTTGGCTATGGACGGGATTATGTTCGCGGATATGAATATTATGTGATTGACGGACAGCATTTTGCCTTACTGAAAAACAACCTGAAGTTTGCATTGATTCCCCAGTGTGTTGAGAAAATAGGATTCCTTAAATCCGAGAAATTCAACACCATACCCCTGGCGCTGTATTTAAATGCATTCGCTGACATGGGGTATGCATACCATTACCCGGGAGAATCGTCGGCAAACGCCGGCAATACACTGGAAAACAGTTTTTTGCTCGGTTATGGGCTCGGGGTCGACTTTACAACATACTACGACATAGTGATTCGCATTGAAGGCAGCATGAACCTGCTGAACCGCCCCGGGATATACCTGCATTTTATTGCGCCGATATGAACCTAATGGTTTCTTAATCATAATTTGCCGTACCTTTGCACGCTGATTTAAAAAATCCCGAAATACGATGATTGTCGCCTTTTTTGGTAAAAGTGTAAAAGACATCGTTCTTCCCGTAATCCAGGAATTGGTGGATGCCCTGCACAGCCTGAACGGGACCACCCTGATTTACGAACCATTTTTCAAAAGCTTCGGAGATAAAATCGTATTCCGCAGGGAACCGGTTACATTTACAACCCAGGCGGAGATTGAGCATAAGGTGGACTTCCTGTTTTCAATCGGTGGCGACGGTACCATCCTTGACGCTGTGGGCCTGGTTGGAAATTCCGGGATCCCGATCATTGGCATCAACCTTGGCAGGCTGGGTTTTTTATCAGGCATATCCAAAGAACTGATATTCCCGGCCATCAGGTCGATCCAGGACGGACAATACAAAATTGAAGAACGGACCCTGCTGAGACTCGACGCTCCGGCGAATTTATTCGGACCGGTCAATTATGCCCTGAATGAACTGACCGTTTTCAAGCCGAATGTCATGTCGATGCTTACCATAAAAACATGGATAAACGGGGAGTTCCTCAATGCCTATTGGGCTGACGGGCTCATCGTTTCCACCCCCACCGGTTCAACGGCATACTCGCTGAGCTGTACCGGGCCGATCATAACCCCGGATTCTGAAAATTTCCTGATCACACCGATTGCCAGCCATAATCTTACCGTACGGCCGATCATCATCAGGGATGACTCCGAAATCAGGATTCGCGTTGAAGGGCAGCAGTCTGAGTTTGTCGTCAGCCTCGATTCGCGCATACACAGACTTGACCATGGCGTTGAAATTCTCATAAGCAAAGCGCCGTTCAAGATTAAACTGCTCCGTTTGAATGATAAGAATTTCTTCCAGACCATTCGTGAAAAATTAAACTGGGGGCTCGACAACCGGAATTAGCGAAATATTATGCGGAATGCAGCCTGTTTATCAAATAATATGGAGATCTGATCGTTATTAGATGTTGTTGAAAGAAACGATAAAAAAAGAATATTTAACCCGCATGAATACCCGTTTTTGGAAACCGGTTTTCCTGATCATCCTTCTCCTCCTAAAGTTCAGCGCCGCCAGGTCACAGGACCTGGACATTGGTGTAACTGTTGGCGGTTCCTATTATCTGGGGGATCTCAATCCGGGGAAACATTTTCTCAATACAGATATTGCGTACGGCGTATTAGCCAGGTATAACATTGATACGCGCTGGGCGGTGAAGTTAAGCGGCATGCGCGGGAAGATCAAGGGCGATGCTTCCTCGAGTACATTTCTTCCGGACCGGGGGTTGTCGTTTACCAATCAGCTGACCGATATCTCCGCCGTGGCGGAATTTAATTTCCTCCCTTACTTTACAGGCAGCCGGATGAATCAAATATCGCCGTATATTTACGCCGGCATTTCAGTGTTCTTTTACGACCCGATGAGCAATGGTGTTTCGTTGCGGTCGTTGGGAACGGAAGGACAGAATATCGGGTACCAGGGGCGCACACCTTACGGTTCTGTAAGTGTCTCAATTCCATTTGGATTGGGGGTGAAAATAAGTCTGGCAAAACGGCTTGGCTTACAGGTTTTTTGGGAAATGCATAAAACATTCAACGACTATCTGGATGATGTGAGTACAACTTACTATCTGGATGGTCGTGCCATTGCACCCGGGGATCAGGCCGGATTTCTGTCGGATCCAACCCTGAACCATTCACCCGGGATGCAACGCGGCAGTACATCAAACAAGGATTGGTTTGCTTTTTTTGGCCTTTCCGTCACATATAAATTTAACCTGTTATCGAAAAAAAGATGCCGGGACTTGAACCATCATTGATTTTCGGATTTTCCTTATGACAGAGATCAAAGATCAGATTGACAGGAAGAATTTGCCGGTTCACGTTGCAGTGATCATGGATGGTAATGGCCGTTGGGCGAAAAAACGGGGATTTATCCGGACTCTGGGGCATGAAAAGGGAGTGGATGCTGTTCGCAATACGGCTGAAGCCGCTGCAGAACTGGGAATCCGCTACCTGACCATGTATGCGTTTTCAACTGAAAACTGGAACCGCCCCAAATATGAAATTGATGCCCTTATGCGGATACTTGTCAATTCGCTGCATAAGGAGATGAAAACCCTGATGGATAATAACATCCGGCTCAAAGCGATCGGTGATCTGAAAAGCCTGCCGCCGAAAAGCTATCGCGAACTGATGAAATCAATCGCTGAAACTGACGGCAATACCGGCCTGACGCTTACACTGGCGCTCAGCTACAGTTCAAGATGGGAATTGGTTGAAGTGGCACGATCGATAGCGAGGAAAGTGGAAGCGAAGGAATTGTCGCCCGATCAAATTGATATGTCAACATTTACATCATTCCTTGCGACCTCTGCCATCCCCGATCCCGAACTGCTGATCCGCACCAGCGGAGAGTACAGGATAAGCAACTTCCTGCTGTGGCAGATCGCCTATGCGGAATTTTATTTCACCAGCACACTGTGGCCGGATTTTGGTAAAGACGATTTTTACAAAGCCATTCTTGATTTTCAGGGAAGGGAGCGAAGATTTGGGCTTACCAGCGAACAAATCAATGCATTTGAAGGAAAACTACGTAAATAAACCTGGATGAGACTTCGTAACCTGCTTATTACACTATATTTATTGTTTGCCACACTCACCCTCTCCGCCCAGATATCGGCGGGAGAGGGCCAGGTAACTGATTATAACAAACCGAAAGAAGTTTACATTGGCGGCATTACGGTGAGCGGGGTGAAATATCTCGACGGTAACGTGCTGATCATGCTGTCGGGACTGACCGTTGGTGACAAAGTGAAGATCCCGGGCGACAAAATTTCACAGGCGGTGCGGAAATTGTGGGAACAGGGGCTTTTTGAGGATATTAAAGTATCTGTGATAAAAGTCGTTGATAACCAGGTATTCCTTGACTTTTACCTGAAGGAAAGACCCAGGCTTTCCAAATTCCAGTTCAACGGGATAAAGAAGTCGGATGCTGATGACATCAGGCAGAAAATACGGTTGGTCAAGGGAGATTATGTTACGGACAACCTCATGATCAAAACCCGGAATATCATCAAAAAGTTCTACAACGACAAGGGGTACCTGAACACCGATGTTGACATCCAGCTTAAAAAGGACAGCGTCACAGCGAACGAAGTGACGATGTACATCAACATCGACAAAAATGAAAAGGTGAAAGTTTATTCCATCAACATCCACGGGAATAAAAGCATTGGTTCGGATCTGATCAAATCTTCCTTTAAAAAGACCAAGGAAAAGAGCCTTTTCAATCCCATGAACGACATGGACAAGGTGGTTTACAATACGGCAAAGGAGGCGGCCACCCTCGATTTTGTCGAAATCGGCAATGTTCTGGGGCAGCAGGCCTCCGACAACATAAGGATCCGGATTTTCAAATCTTCGAAATTCATCGATGACGATTACCAGGCAGACAAGCAACTGCTTGTTGCCAAATACAACGCTTTGGGCTACCGTGATGCGCGGATTCTGAGGGATTCGATTTCAAAAAATGAAGATAATACCATCAACATTGACCTTTGGGTTGAGGAAGGACCGAAGTATTACATCCGCAGCATCAACTGGGTTGGAAATACAAAATATTCCGCTGGGTTCCTCGACCGGATCCTCAAAGTCAGAAAGGGCGATGTTTATGACCAGGGTGCGCTCGAAGAGGCGCTGACCTATAATCCGGCCGGTGCCGACATCCGGTCCCTTTACATGGATGACGGGTACCTGTTTTTTGACGTGACCCCGGTTGAAACCAAGGTGCAGAACGATTCGATAGATATTGAAATCCGTATGCACGAAGGAAAACAGGCCACTGTCAACAAAGTGACCATCAAGGGTAACACCAAAACGAACGACCATGTGGCGCTGCGTGAAGTGCAGACCCGTCCCGGCCAGCTTTTCAGCCGCGACAGGTTAATACGTTCCCAGCGGCAGCTGGCGCAGCTGAAGTATTTCGATGCGGAGAAACTGACGCCCAATGTAAATCCGAACCCCGAAGACGGCACCGTTGATATCGGGTATGAGGTAACTGAGACCTCGGCCGACCAGATCGAGCTTTCCGGGGGATGGGGCTACGGAAGGATCGTCGGAACCCTTGGTTTGTCGTTCAACAATTTCTCCCTGAAGAATATCACGAACCTGAAAGCATGGAAGCCCATCCCTGCCGGGGACGGGCAAAAGTTAAGCCTTCGTTTCCAGACTTACGGGAAAGGATATTTCAGCTACAGCGTTTCGTTTACCGAACCCTGGCTGGGTGGCCGCAAGCCATTGGCACTCAGTTTGTCCTATTACCATTCGAAGTATACCAACGGACTGGCAACAAATGATCCGGGCTATGCATACTTTAAAATTGACGGGATAACCGTTGGATTGGGCACCCAGCTGCGGTGGCCTGACGATTATTTTTCCCTGTACCAGAGTTTGAACTATAACCGGTACAACACGTTCAATTACGCATCGATCTTCACGTTCGGCGGCGGTAACGGCGTTTACAATGCGTTGAGTTATTCTGTAGCATTGTCGCGGAATTCGGTGGATGCACCTATTTTTGCCCGGAACGGTTCGGAGTTTACCGTTACCCTGGAACTGACTCCACCATACTCGATGTTCAGGGGAAATGTGGATTACAAGCACATGCTGCCCAGCGAGCGTTACAAATGGGTCGAATATTACAAGATCAAATTCAAGGGAGCCTGGTACATCAATATGATTGATAAACTGGTCATGACACCCAGGCTGCAGGTAGGGTTCCTTGGTGCCTACAACCAGGACCTGGGTGAAACCCCGTTTGAACGTTTTTACCTTGGCGGCGACGGTTTGTCGGGATACAACAACATGGACGGTCGTGAACTCATCGGCATGCGAGGCTATGCGAATAATTCCCTCACGCCGGGTTACCCCACAACCATCGGAGGGACGGTTTACACCCGTTATACCCTTGAATTGCGGTACCCGATTTCACTGAATCCCAGTGCGACCATTTACGGTCTTGGGTTTGTTGAGGCAGGAAATGACTGGCTGAAGTGGGCCAATTTCAATCCGTTTAACGTGTATCGGTCGGTGGGAGTGGGAGTCAGGGTGTTCCTGCCGATGTTCGGCCTGCTTGGCCTCGACTGGGGATATGGCCTTGACGTTGTGCCAGGTGTTCCCGGAGCAAACGGCGGTCAGTTCCATTTCTCCATAAACTCTTCGATAGACTAGTGTTGAAATCCAGGTTTACGAGGAAACAAGTGAATTGAATATCTTTGTAATTCTTTCGAAAAAAAAATGCAAGTTTTAACATCAGCGTTATGAAAAAGACAATCTTAATTTTTTCGGTGATTATTTTTACTGCCATGATGGTCAATGCGCAGAAATTTGCCTACGTCGACACACAGTATATCCTTGACAATATCCCTGAATTTGCTGAAGCACAATCGCAGCTGGATGAAATTTCAGTTCAGTGGCAGAAAGAAATTGAAGGCAAATTCGCGGAGGTCGATAAAATGTATAAAGATTATCAGACACAGTCTGTCCTTCTTCCCGATGATATGAAGAAGAAAAAAGAACAGGAAATCGTTGAAAAGGAAAAGGATGCCAAGAACCTGCAGCGGACCCGTTTCGGCAAGGATGGCGACCTGTTCAAAAAACGCCAGGAACTGGTTAAGCCGATCCAGGAAAAGATCTATAATGCGATCCAGGAAATTGCCAATTCCAACAACTATGCTGTTGTGTTCGATAAAGGCGGGAGCCTGACCATGATGTATGCAAACCCCAAAAATGATATCAGCGACGAGGTTCTCGACAACATGGGTGCGAACCTCAATAACAGGAAAGGAAAGGGGAAATCGGGAGGAAGTGCTCCTTCGGGAACGAAGAGCAGCGGTTCAACCCCGCCGCCTTCCGGTGGATCTGAATCCAGGGAACCAAAAAAATAAAAAAAAATGTTTACTTTTGCACCACCAAATTGTAGTATAAACCATTTAATTATTGAAAATGAAAAAATTAGCTAAGCTCTTTGCCGTTGTCGCGTTAATAATGAGTTGTTCATTCGCTTCACATGCGCAAAATTCCGTCAAGATCGGATATGTGGATTTCAACTCACTTTTGGCCGCCATGCCGGGCATTGATTCGGTTAAGATCAAACTTCAGACGTACCAGAAAACGCTTACCGATCAAATGGATGCCATGAAGGCTGAATTTGAGAACAAGTATCAGGATTATCAGTCTCAGGCTGCAAGCATGTCTGACCTGATCAAACAGACCAAGGAAAAGGAATTATCCGATCTCCAGGGTCGCATTGATGCTTTTCAGCAAAAAGCCAGCCAGGACCTTCAGTCGAAACAACAGGAATTAGTTGCTCCTTTTATTGAAAAAGCAAAAGTAGCAATCAAGGAAGTTGCCAAGGAAAACAAGTTTACATATATCTTAAATGCAATCGAAGACGTTGTTATTTATAAAGATGAAGCCGACGATGTGATGGCACTTGTAAAGAAGAAACTGGGCATCCAGTAAGGATTTACCAAACATAAAAAAACCGGTATTTCATTGAATTACCGGTTTTTTTATTAGAATTTCTTTGTCACTTTGTCACTGTATCACGGTATCACCTTTTTTCTCACCAGCTTCCCCCGGCACCCCCTCCGCCAAAGCTGCCTCCGCCAAAACCGCCGAAGCCGCCTCCTCCGCCGCCTCCGCCTCCAAATCCTCCGCTTCCCGAGCTGAAATCATTCCATGAACCGCTGTGACCCCGGCCCATTGACCCAAGCAGAAAGAAGGCTGTCCAAAAGGGGAGACTCTTTCCAACAGACATCCCGCGGGCACGGCTTCCACGGATCATCATGAAAACGATGCCGATGATGATGAGCGGGACAAGCATGCCGTATGGATTCGCTTTTTTATTGGATTTTTTGCTGTACTGGTCGGCAGTATATTCTCCTTTTGCCAGGGAAATCATGGTTGATGTGGCGGATTCAATACCGGCATAATAGTTTCCTTCCCGGAAATTCGGGACCATCTCATTGTCAACAATCCGTTTGGCCAGTGCATCGGGGATTGCCCCTTCAAGGCCGTATCCCGTTTGAATGCATGCTTCTCCCTTCTCATTCGGGTATTTTGGTTTAACGAGGATCACCGCCCCATTGTTCTTGCCCTTTTGCCCCACACCCCATTTTTCACCGATTTGTTGGGCAAAATCATTTTTATCGTACCCGTTCAACGATTTTACAATGACCACCATGATCTGGGTGGAGGTCGAGTCGTTGAAGGCTACAAGTTTACGTTCCAATGCTTGTATTTCATCACCGTTTAAAACACCGGCAAAATCATTTACAAGCTTAGGCGGATCAGGCCTGGCCGGAATATCCTGGCTGCTTGCAGTCCATGAGAATGAACACAGCATAGCCAGTATCAACAACACCCTTCTAAATCTTAACATGTTCGAATTCTTAACACAAAACTAATCTTTCCCGAAAGAAATTTCATCGGGCAGTTCATTCTCATCATCACGCTGGTAAGGAAAATGTTTCTTCAGTTGTTTGCCTGCTGCGGCGATGGCTTCAATCAAACCATCCGTAAAGCGGTTTTCCCTGAAATGACTCAGCATGCCGGCCTTGATATCATTCCAGTAGTTTTCGTGAACAACCTTGTGAATGCCGCTGTCGCCGATGATGGCGAAACGCCGGTTTTTCACTGCAAGGTAAATCAGCACTCCGTTGCGGAGTGCCGTTTTTTCCATGCCAAGCTGTTTGAATACGAATGCGGCGCGATCCAGTACATCCCCGGTGAATGTGTTCTCAATATGCACTCGGATTTCACCGGAAGTGTCCAGTTCGGCGCTCATGATAGCCTGTTTGATATCCTCTTTCTCCTGGGGAGAAAAGAAATCTATAGCAGCTGTACCCATCATTTATAGAATGCTAGAATTGAACTTCAGGTGCTTTTGCTGCCCCGGCCTGCGCCTGGAAATATGCCTTCTTCTGGAAACCGAACATCCCTGCGAACATGCTGTTGGGGAAACGGCGCAGGTAGGTATTGTATTCCTGGGCTGCTTCGTTAAATTTCATGCGTTCAACAGAAATCCTGTTTTCGGTTCCTTCCAGTTGTGCCTGCAATTCCGAAAAATTCTGGGTTGCTTTGAGCTCCGGGTATTTTTCAACAACGACCATCAGACGGCCAAGGGCTGAACTGACGCCGTTCTGGGCTTCCTGGAATTTCTGCAGGGAACCTTCATCCAGGTTTTTGGGATTGATCTGAACGCTGGTCGCCTTTGCACGAGCTTCGATGACAGCCGTAAGCGTTTGTTGCTCGAATTTGGCGACACCTTTCACGGTATTCACAAGGTTCGGAATAAGATCGAGCCTCCGCTGATACACGTTTTCGACATTGGCCCATGCGGTGTTTACATTCTCATCTAAAGTTACAAGCGTATTTTTGGTTGAGATAGCCATCCATACCCCTGATATAACTATGATTAAGCCAAGGACTAAAACTGAGACAGCTATAATTACTCCAATAGAGGTCTCGGCAATTTTTCCACCTGAGATTTTCATAATAAAGTTTTTTTGGTAAAGTTAAATGATTAAGATAAGGAACGAAAAAATATTTGATTGATCAAATTCATACATGTGAATGAAAAGAGCATAAGGAAATGTGTAAAGTTCAGACCCCCATCGGGGGTCGAATCTTGGTAGCATAAAAGTCCACCCCAGAATCCACGGCCCCGTCGGGGCCGAATTATCTTTTGATCCAAACGGTTCAAAAATGTTTTGTAACGTAGCATCGTGCTGGTAATGGTTTTAAAATGGCGGTTTGCTCTGATAATACGACCCCATCCGGGGTCGATAAACTGTGTCGTTATCCCTTGTTTCTACCAACATCGCGCTCCGCCGGAGCGCTTTTTAAATTTGCATTCTGCATTTTGCATTTGCATTTTGATTTGCCGGATTACCCGACCTGTTCCGTGCTCCGTTTGATAAATTCTGCCAGGTCTTTTCCTTTCAGCATGTTCTGCGCAAGAAGGGCAAGGTCGAACAATTGCCTGATGGTGCCGGCTTGTTTTTCGCCGTCAGTTTCGTTCAGCAGTCTGCCGACAACCGCGCTGTTTGAATTGACAACCAGGTTGTAGTTTTCAGGCATTTCACCCATGAACCCGTAGCCACCGCCGCCACCGAGTGCCGACATGTCTTTCATGCGCCTCATAAACTCGTTTTGGGTGATGAGCATGGGCAATTCTTTTTCACTCAGGCTTTCAAACGCGATGGTGAACTTCTTTCCATCGATTTGTTTTTCGAAGACTTCCTTCAGTGTCTTTTGTTGCTCATCATTGAGTTTTGAAGGAAGCGCATCATCTTTCTTAATCAGTTTGTCAACCGTATCGGCATCAACCCGGGTGAATCTTGTCTTTTCCAGTTTCTGCTCAATGGTGTTGATGAAATGGGCCTCCAGAACGCCGTCCATCAGCAGCACATCATACCCCCGCGCTTTGACCGATTCGATGAAACTGTACTGCTCATGCTGGTTTGTCGCATAAAGGTAGATCATCTGCCCGTCTTTATCTTTTTGTGCAGGGGAAACCAGCGCTTCATATTCTTCAAACGTGAAATATTTCGAATCCACATTTTTCAGGAGACAGAATTTCTTGGCACGGTCGTAAAATTCAGGCTGGGCGATGATCCCGTATTCGATGAAAACCTTGATGTCGTCCCACTTTGCTTCAAACTCGGGGCGCGAATCCTTGAAAAGCGTTTCTAGTTTGTCCGCAACTTTCTTGGTGATGTGATTCGATATCTTTTTGACATTCGGATCGCTTTGCAGGTAACTGCGTGAAACGTTCAGCGGAATGTCAGGCGAATCAATAACGCCATGCAACAATGTCAGAAAATCGGGTACGATACCCTCAACCGAATCTGTTACGAATACCTGGTTGCAATACAGCTGGATCTTGTCCTTCTGCACTTCAAGATTCCGTTTGACCTTCGGGAAATACAGGATGCCGGTGAGGTTGAACGGGTAATCCACGTTCAGGTGGATCCAGAAAAGGGGCTCTTCAAAGGTGTAGGGATATAGTTCCCTGTAGAAGTTCTTGTAATCCTCGTCCTTCAGGTCAACCGGTTTCTTTTTCCAGATTGGGTCGGTGTTGTTGATGATGCGGGGTTTTTCAACTTCAACCTGCTTGTCGTTGCCGTCTTTGTCCTTCTCGCCTTCAACCTTTTCCCAGGTTTTTTCGGTTCCGAACTGGATAGGTACGGGGAGGAACTTGCAATATTTTTTCAGGATTCCGAGGAGGGTGTGCTCTTCGAGATAATCCTTGGAATCACTCGCAATATGAAGGATTACCTCTGTGCCGCGGTCGGCCTTGTCCGTGGTGTCCATCGTATAATCGGGGCTGCCGTCGCACTCCCAGCGAACTGCTTCGGTTTCGCCCTTTTTCTGGTATGTTTTTGTCAGAATTTCCACTTTGTCGGAAACCATGAAACTGGAGTAGAAACCCAATCCGAAGTGTCCGATGATGGAATTCATCTCCGATTCAGATTTGGTCTTGAATTTTTTCACGAACTCTTCGGCGCTGGAAAAGGCGATCTGGTTGATATATTTGTCAACCTCGGCCGAAGTCATGCCGATTCCCTTATCCTTGATGGAAATGGTTTTCTTTTTTTTATTCAGGGTAACCTGGATGGTCAGATCACTGATGTCGCCATTGTATTTTCCAAGGGCAGCAAGTGTCTTGAGTTTTTGTGTAGCATCTACAGCGTTGGAAATCAATTCACGTAAAAATATTTCATGCTCTGAATAGAGGAATTTTTTAATGATCGGAAAGATGTTCTCTGTCTGAACGTTGATTTTACCTTGTTGCATATTGATAACGGTTTTTGGTTAATGGCTGCATGGTATCAAAGGTAATGCCACTGCCAGAAGTCTGACAAAATGACAAAGCATGACCGGCAACGTTTTTTTCATTGTTTTGATTTTCAGAAACGGAAAATTTCTAACTTTACAAGGCTTTTTATCCCGATTCACTCACAACAGGCAAGGCAAGCCTTGTCACTAAAATTCTACTATATGAGCACGATTGACTGGAAAAACTTGCCATTTGGCTACTACAAAACCGACTACAATGTCCGCTGCTATTTCAAAGACGGGAAATGGGGTGAACCTGAAGTTTCCGACTCGGAAACCATTACCATGCACATGGCTGCAACCTGCCTTCATTATGGACAGGAGGCGTTTGAAGGAATGAAAGCATTCACCGGTAAAGATGGCAGGGTAAGAATATTCCGCCTGGAGGAAAATGCAAAGCGAATGATCAACTCGGCCAGGGGCGTGATGATGGCGGAAGTGCCTGTCAGCCTTTTTACGGAGATCGTACTTAAAGCAGTTAAACTTAATCTTAAATATGTGCCTCCTTACGGGGAAGGTGCATCCTTGTACATCCGTCCCCTGCTGATAGGCACAGGTGCCCAGGTTGGAGTAAAGCCGGCCTCGGAATATATGTTCATGGTATTTGTAGGTCCGGTTGGCCCTTACTTCAAGGAAGGTTTTAACCCGGTGAAAATGCAGCTCGTTCGCGATTTCGACCGTGCCGCGCCACTGGGAACCGGGCATATCAAGGTTGGCGGAAACTATGCCGCAAGTCTGAGAGCTGGCCAGCGCGCCCACCAGGATGGTTACGCGTCCTGTATTTTCCTCGACGCCCGGGAGAAAAAGTATATTGACGAAGCTGGCCCTGCGAATTTCTTCGGCATAAAAGACAATACCTATATTACACCCGATTCCTCGTCCATCCTTCCGTCAATCACCAACATGTCGCTTCGTGTCCTGGCGGCTGAAATGGGAATGAAGGTCGAACAGCGCCAGGTGCCGGTTGAGGAGCTTGATGAATTTGAGGAAACCGGTGCGTGCGGAACTGCAGCGGTCATCTCACCCATCTGCATGATCCACGACCGTGACACCGGCAAAGAATACAAGTATTGCAAAAACGGCCAGCCGGGCACGGTTTCACAAAAACTCTACAGCAAACTTAAAGGGATCCAGGAAGGACTTGAGCCTGACACCCACGGCTGGATCACGATTGTTGAGTGATCATAATCATCCTAAAATTACCGACATCTCCTGTTGCATCTTCTGCGCCTCTTCACGTGCTTTTGCTGCAAAGTCGGTTCCGTTCGATGCATAGATGATATTCCTCGAAGAATTTACGATAAGTCCGCATTCTTTGGTCAGTCCGTATTTCGCTACCTCCTGCAGGCTGCCGCCCTGCGCCCCGACTCCCGGAACGAGCAGGAAATGATCCGGCACGATTTTGCGGATATCCGAGAGCATCTCTGCCTGCGTGGCGCCTACCACGTACATCATGTTCTCATTGCTTCCCCATAGCTGCGACTTAGACAGAACCTGTTCAAAGAGTCTCTGGTCTCCGTCTTTGAAAAATTGAAAATCGAGGGCTCCTTTGTTGGATGTGAGTGCAAGCACGATGATCCATTTCCCCGGGTATGAAAGAAATGGTTTTACCGAGTCTTCACCCATGTAAGGTGCAACGGTGACTGCATCAAAATTCATTCCCGAAGATGCCGGGTCAAACATGGCCCGCGCATATTGCTGCGATGTGTTGCCAATGTCGCCCCGTTTCGCATCTGCGATTGAAAATAGTTGTCCGGGATATGCCGTGTTAATATATTCAATTGTCTTTGTCAGACTTAGCCAGCCCCCGGAGCCGTAACATTCATAAAAAGCGAAATTAGGCTTGTATGCGATGGCCAGGTCATGTGTGGCATCAATGATCGCCTTGTTGAATTCAAAGATAGGGTCGTCCACATCAAGCAGGTGAGCCGGAATCTTCGAAAGATCGGTATCAAGCCCGATGCACAGAAAGGACCTTTTTTTGTAAATCAGGTTGATAAGTTCAGAACGGTTCATTGATTTATGATTTACGATTGGACGATTTACGATTTCGCCATTTCACTATTTCGCTATTTCGCCATTTCACTAATTAATTCGTTCCCGCCTCCTTCAGCCGCTCTGCATTCTCTGCAAGCTGCAGCGCCTCGATCAACGGTTCCACTTCGCCGTCGAGCACGACAGGCAGGTTGTAAAGCGTCATGTTGATGCGGTGGTCCGTTACGCGGCTCTGCGGGTAGTTATAGGTGCGGATTTTGGCTGAGCGGTCACCTGTGGAGACCATGGTTTTGCGCTTTTTCGAAATTTCATCAAGATATTTCTGATGTTCGAGTTCATAAAGCCTGGTTCGCAGCACTTTCATCGCCTTCTCGAAGTTCTTGATCTGCGATTTCTCATCCTGGCATGACACCACGATATTTGAGGGGATATGGGTAAGCCGGATGGCTGAATAGGTCGTATTGACGGACTGTCCGCCGGGACCCGACGAGCAAAAAGTGTCTTTCCTTACGTCAGACTGCTTTATTTCAACATCGAACTCATCGGCCTCAGGCAATACAGCCACAGTGGCAGCAGATGTATGCACCCTGCCCTGGGTCTCCGTTTGCGGAACGCGCTGCACCCGGTGCACACCGGATTCATACTTCATCAGTCCGTAAACATTTTCGCCCATGATGTTGAAGATGATCTCCTTGAAACCGCCCATGGTGCCTTCGGTAAAATCAACCAACTCTACTTTCCAGCGTTTGGCCTCGGAAAATTTGCAGTACATGCGGTAGAGATCACCGGCAAAAATGCTGGCTTCGTCGCCGCCGGTACCTGCACGGATTTCAATCACGGCGTTTTTCCCGTCTTCCGGGTCGGCCGGGATCAGCATCATCCGGATATCCTCCTCGAGTTTGTCCTTGTCGGCTGTAAGAACGTTCAGCTCTTCCTTGGCCATGGAGCGGAATTCTTCATCTTTTTCGTTGTGGATGATATCTTTGGCATGGTCAATATTGGACAGGATCGTTTTATATACTTCGAAAGCCTCCATGATGGGCTGAAGTTCCTTGTAATCCTTGTTGAGTCTGATATAATTCTTCATATCACTCATCACAGAAGGTTCATTCATCTGCGCCTGAATGTCTTCGTACCTTACCTTTATGGCCTCTAATTTATCTAACATGTGTAAAATTGAAATGGGAGTGCAAAGTTAACCAATTCCGGCAGAAAAGTTACGATTGCCGAATTACGATTTCAGATTGAACCGGAATGTTGATCAACTGCAACATAGCAAAATCTTAGTATGTAAATTTTCCGAATTCACCGTCAATGGTGAGCTCTTTGGTGGATGCATCCTCACAATGCCCGATGATCTGCGCTTCGATGTTAAACGTTGCAGCGATATCAATAATCGCTCCTGCAATGCTTTCCGGGATGTAAAACTCGAGCCGGTGTCCCATGTTGAAAACCTTGTACATCTCCTGCCACGGTGTGCCTGATTCATGCTGGATCAGCCTGAAAAGGGGAGGAGCCGGCAGCAGGTTGTCTTTAATGATGTGCAGGGTATCAATGAAATGAAGGATTTTGGTTTGCCCGCCGCCACTGCAGTGAACCATCCCATGAATTTGAGAACGGTAAAGGTTCAGAATTTCTCTGACGACCGGAGCATATGTCCGGGTAGGGGATAGGATCAGCTTCCCAATATCAACTCCTTGAAGTTCGGAAGGATCAGTCAGTATTTTTTTTCCTGAGTAAACAAGTGATTGCGGTACTCCTGTGTCGAAACTTTCAGGATATCTGCCTGCATAGATATTATCGAGAACATCGTGACGGGCTGAAGTCAGTCCGTTGCTGCCCATCCCGCCATTGTATTCCGATTCGTAACTGGCTTTCCCGGATGATGACAAGCCGACGATGACATCACCGGCCATGATCCCGGCATTGTCGATCACATCGCTGCGCTTCATTCTGCATGCAACGGTTGAATCGACGATGATGGTGCGCACAAGGTCACCAACATCGGCCGTTTCGCCTCCCGTTGACCATATCCCGATCCCAAGGCCACGCATTTCTGCCAGGAATTCTTCAGTGCCACTGATAATTTCAGCGATGACTTCTCCGGGAACCAGGTTTTTATTGCGGCCTATGGTCGATGACAACAGGATGTTTTCCGTCGCGCCGACGCACAGCAGGTCGTCAAGGTTCATTACGATTGCATCCTTTGCAATGCCGCGCCAAACGGAGATATCTCCCGTTTCCTTCCAATACAGATAAGCCAGGGATGATTTGGTTCCGGCGCCATCTGCATGCATGATGTTGCACCAGGTATCGTCGCCGCCAAGAATGTCGGGGATGATCTTGCAGAAGGCTTTCGGGAATAAACCTTTGTCAATGTTTTTTATAGCATTATGAACGTCTTCCTTTGATGGGGAAACACCGCGCTGCTCATATCTGGAAGGAATTGTCATTCGAAAATGATCTCACTGGTCGCATCATCGATGCTGTAAGTGCCGAATTTTTTCAGCAGGCTGTCGCCGAATTGCAGTGTCTGTACCTTTTTACTGACTATTGCCTTGATATCCCTGACGGTGTTTTTTCCGATCCTGATCTCTTTCAGGGTGAGAACAGCCTTGTCGGCAATGGTTCCTTCCCCGATGATTTTTGTTGGATCGCCGTCAAAGCTGGTTTTATCAATGACCCCGTCTTTCAGCAGTTTCATGGTAAGCACGGGTGAAATATAGATTTCCTTTTCCTTTGCATCAAAGCAAACATCAGTGGTGATTCCGTTGATATATCCTATAGCCTGCCGCAGGCCTTCCTTGGTTTTCTTGAACGGGACATTGTTCTCTTCAGGATTCACGACCATTTCAATTTTCGTGGCAGGAACGTTCTTGCTGATCTTTGTTTTTGGAACGAAATCATTTCTAAGGATCGAAAATTCGCTGCGCCTGTTCAGTTGATGGGCTGCTTCCTTGACATTGTTGCCCGGTAACAGATTTATAACAGAATCGTTTAATACAGTGCCGACCTTAAATGTATAACCTTCCCTTACCAGGTCTTTGTTCAGTGTCCGCGGAGCCCTTTCACCATAGCCTTTTGCCACGAGTCGGTCAGGGTCTATTCCCCTGGTAATGAGATAATCAACAACACTCTGGGCACGTTTTTGCGACAGGATGTCATTCCGCTCATCGCTGTCGCGCGAATCGGTATGTGACGCGAGTTCGATCACGATGTTTTCATTGGCATCGAGGGTTTCGATAAGTCCCTGCAAGGAATCACGGTACTGGGGTTTTAGATCCCATTTGGCAAGATCATAGAGGATGTCGGGAAGAACGACCGGCTTTCTCGGGATCGGCCTTAATACAAAATTGCGGACAATATCTTTGCTTCGCTCGATCCCGACTGTTGTTTCCCGCCCTTTTTCGTTGAAGTAATCCTTGCGGGTTACGAGCATTTCGTAGGTGGTGTTGGCAAGAATCTGCATCTTGTTGAAGGCATAATGGCCCTTGTCGTCCGAATTGTATTCGAAGATTCTTCCGTCGGTGCCCACGATTCTTACTTTGGCCCCGGGAATGGGCTGCAATGTTCTGTCGTCGGTAATGGTTCCTTCAAGTGTATAATATACCGGGGGAATCACGAACGAATAAATATCGTCGCGACCTTTGCCACCCGGACGGTTGGAACTGAATAGCCCCTGTTCCAGCTCATCGCCGTTGAACACGATGCCAAAGTCATCGGCAGCTGAATTGATGGGCGGTTTAATGTTGATTGGCTTGCTCCAGTGGTCGGTGGTCATTGCACCGCCAGCCTGGTAGGTGCTTGCCGTGGCTCCGGCAGCATTTTTGAGGCTGCTGCTGTCCGCGGGATTCTGCCAGCTCGCATTCGTCGCACCGTCAGCTCCGGCCAATGGCTTAGTGTCTGCAGTGGTTTTCCACTGGTAGGTATTCGCTGTTCCTCCTTTTGAACGTGTGGAAACAAAGATGTCGAGCCCGCCCATGCCCGGAAGGCCGTTCGATGAATAATAGAGGATGCTGTCGTTGCGGATAAACGGGAACAGCTCATCGCCGGCTGTATTGATAATGGGACCAAGGTTGACTTTTATATATTTCCCGCCTTTTTTATCCCTTTTGGCCATCCAGATATCCTTGCCTCCGAATCCTCCCGGCAGATCGGCTGAAAAGAAAATGGTTTCATCGGAAGAAACACTGGGGTGCCCCATGATGGTGGAGGAATCGCCCCCCATTTCAACTTTTTCAGGTTCCGACCAGGTTGTGGCTCCCTGCCTGCTTGCCTTCATGATGGCACAGCCGTTTTTACGTTTCGGATCGTTCCAGCAGCGGGTGAAATAGAATGCGGAGAACTTTGCATTGAACTGACCTACGCCGTCATTTGCCTTGGAATTGATCATTCCTGCTTCATCGGCCAGAACCGGCTTGCTCCAGTCTCCTTTCCTGTCGATGCGGGAAAGGAGCAGATCTGAAAACCCAAGCCCGGTCCAGTTGTCGACATCCCTGCCTTTGGCTCCGTTACGGTCGGAGGTGAATAAAACTGAGATGTATTTTTTATCTGCATATGCTGCGGCGTAATCGTCCTCCTTCGAATTCAGCAGCTTCTCCCATTTTACGCTGTATTTTGTCGGATTCAGCAGCCATTCCTTTGCAGCGGTACACGATTCAATTCCGGCGGCGGCCCGTGGATCGGGAGGACCGAGTTCCTTATATGCCTTGTATTGGTTGATGGCTCCGTCGTAGTTGCCGTTGGCTTTCATGACATCGGCATACAAGAGCAGTATCTTTGGATTTTCTTTAACGTATTTTGGGTTGATAATTAATCTTTTATAGGATATTTCCGCCTTTTTAGTGTTGTTCATCATCCGGTAACATTCGGCAATGCGGAAAGATATTCTGTCACGCTCCGTTTTGTTGTTTTTGGCCTTTGAATAGGCTTTCTGATATTTCTGCAATGCCAGTACGAACATTTGATCGGCATAAGCGTCGTCGGCTGCCCTGGAGAATTTGTTCTGGGCAAATGAACCCGGCGCGGCAGCCATGAAAAATAGTATCAGCAGGGAAAGAATGGGGTAACGCATGTCAACGCAATTTGGATCGCCTAATAAACGTACAAATATAGATAAAAGTCTGATGAAGGACTAAAAAAAATGGCTATCCCCGTTGCAGGGACAGCCATTTCCGTGATGAAAGATTGAATGGTTATTTCCCTTTCGTTTTTGCTGCAGCCAGTTCTTTCTTCTCTTTGCGGCGTTGCTGCCACATCAGGATATCGTAGGCAACAGGGGTGGCATTAAATACGGATGAGTATGTTCCGATAACAACCCCTGTGATCAGTGCGAACGTGAACCCTCGGAGTACTTCACCGCCAAAGATGAAGATGATGATCAAAACGATAAGGGTTACGCCGGATGTATTGATCGTACGGCCAAGGGTGCTGTTGATGGCTGCATTGATGTTCAGGCCGAGCTCGCGTTTGGGGTAGAGTGCCCTGTATTCCCTGATCCTGTCGAAGATGATAACCGTATCCATGATTGAATACCCGATGATAGTGAGAAGAGCAGCAATGAACGACTGGTCAACTTCCATGCCGAATGGTAAAATCCCATAGAACAGGGAGAACACGCCGATAATGATGAGTGAGTCATGGAAAAGAGCAGTGACACCTCCGATTCCAAACTGCCAGTTCTTGAAACGCAGGGCTATATAGATGAAGATGATCACCAGTGAGAACAAAACAGCCATCACCGCTTTCCAGATAAGTGAGTAGGAAATGGTCGGGTCAACACGCTGGGAACTTAACTCGCCAACAATTTTTCCGGGAATATTTGCCTTAAAATCGTTATAGGTAAGCGGCGCCTTGTAGAATGATTTTACACCTTCGAACAGTTTGCTGCTGACGACTGAGTCTGACTGCTGTCCGCGCTCATTGATCATATATTTGGTGGTGATCTTGACCTGGTTTTTCGGTCCGAAGGTTTTTACTTCGGGCGATTCGCCAAACATTTTACGAAGCGATTCGCGGACATCATTGGTCGAAACATTCTGATCAAAACGTACGATATAGCTGCGCCCTCCCGTAAAATCCAGGCCCGGATCGAGACCGCGCACAAACAGGCTGATCATGCCGGGGAGGATGATAACAAGCGAAAGGACATACATTTTTTTCCTTAACCCGATAAAATCAATCTTCGTGTTCTGGAAGAGATTCATGGTATACCGGTTGCCGGTGGTGATGGTCATGTTCCTGTCGAGCATCCATTCAAACACCAGGCGGGCGATGAAAATGGAGGAGAACAATGAAAGAAGCAAACCGATGACAAGTGTTGTGGCAAATCCCTGGACAGGACCGGAACCAAAAATGTAAAGAACAATACCGGTTAAAATAGTAGTGACGTGACCGTCGATGATGGCGGACAACGCATGGTGGAAACCGTCTTTAACGACAAGCCGCATTCCCTTGCCCGCCCTGATTTCCTCCCGCATTCGCTCGTAGATGATAACGTTCGAGTCGACTGCCATGGCGAGGGTCAGCACGATACCGGCGATACCGGGCAGTGTGAGAACGGCTCCGATGGAGGCCAGAACGCCGAAGAGGAAGAATACGTTTGCAAAAAGTGCGATGTCAGCCACGTGGCCGGCACCGTTATAATACAGCGACATATACAGAAGAACGCCGATGAATGCGATGATGAAAGAAAGTAAACCGGCATTGATGGACTCCTGTCCGAGTGACGGTCCGACTACTTCTTCTGCAACAATCCTGGCAGGAGCCGGAAGTTTACCGGCCTTGAGGATGTTGGCAAGGTCAAGAGCTTCTTCAACCGTCATCTCACCGCCGGTGATGGATGACATCCCGTTGGGAATTTCACCGTTCACATTGGGGTAGCTGTAAATGTAGCCGTCGAGCACGATGGCGATCTGTTTTCCGACATTGTCGCCGGTCAGTCTTTTCCAGATACGGGCGCCTTCGCTGTTCATTGACATGGAGACTTCAACGCGGCCGTTCTGGTCGTAATCCTGGCGTGCCGCAACGATTACGTCGCCGCCGAGCGCCGGGGAGCCGTCACGTGAGGTTACTTTCAGTGCCACGAGTTCAAGAACGTCTTTAGCCTCCGAACGCGGTTTGACCGTCCATGCGAGTTTCATGTCGCGCGGAAACATGCTCTTTGTCAAACGGAGCATCTGGTTCACGCGTGCGGTATCCTTGATAAAGGCGCGACCTACCATGGCCGTTTGCCCGGCAACGTACTGGCCTTCTTTATTCTGGTAAATTGCAGGGTTCAGGTATGCAAACAATGGGTTTTTCTTGGCATAGTCTTCGAATGACTGTTTTTGCTTGTTTGCCGCAGATGCTTTGGAAGTGTCTTTGTCAAGTTGTTTCAGCAGTGCATTGCCCTTGGATGTATCGGCTTTGGTCGAATCGCTTTTTTTCAGGGTTGATTTTTTCGCGGCAACGGATTGCTTGGATGCGATGGCTTTTGTTGCAGCGGCCGTATCCGATTTGAGGGTGCTGTCAACTCTGGTGGAATCAGGACTTGCTGAAAGGATTGATGTTAATTTTGTGTTGGCCTCGGCAAAGAAGGGCTGGATGTCGGGAAACTGGTAGGTTTCCCAGAATTCGAGCTGGGCCGTTCCCTGCAGGAGTTTACGCACACGTTCGGGATCTTTGATGCCCGGAAGTTCGATAAGTATCCGGCCGGCGGTCTGAAGTCTCTGGATGTTCGGCTGAACAACGCCAAACCGGTCGATACGCGTGGTGAGAATATTATAGGTCCGGTCAATGGCTGCGTTGCTTTCTTCCCGGATAACCTTGATGACCTCATCATTCGTCGAAGAATAGTTGATTTTATCCTTAAGTTCCACCGTGGTGAAAATAGCGGCAAGTTTGGCGTTCGGATCAGTTTCCTTGAATGATTCGGCAAACAGGTCAACAAAGTCGCGTGTACTCGTCTTTTCCTTGTCGATGGCTTTGGCAAGAGACTTTAAAAAGGTAGGGTCCTGGTTGTTGCCTGACAATGCACGGATCACATCTGGCACCGATACGGCCATCGTAACGTTCATGCCTCCCTTGAGGTCAAGGCCGAGGTTTATTTCGCGCTCACGAACATCCTTCAGGGTGTATTTCTTTAAAAGGATATTAAATACGTCTACAGAAGCCATCGAGTCGTTGAAATACTCCAGACGCGATTTGGATATTGAATCGTAGCAATATTCTTCCTTCAGGGGATTACCTTTTGCCATTTGCTTGGCCATCGTTTTCACCTGGGCTGAATTTGCATATTCATCGGACTTGCCGGAGTAATAGTAACTGATGACAGTGAACGATAACTGGAACAAACAGACCAATATGAAGGTGATCGCAAAAAATTTAACAACGCCTTTGTGCTGCATGAGTTTAAAATTTAAAATGGATTGTATTTCTTAAGCCTTTTTTTTGAGGGTGCAAAATTATAAAATTACTTGGAAATAACCAATAGAATTATAAATCAACTAATAATTAAGGTCAATTAGCTCTGTTTACTGCGGATCAGTTGTGTTTTCGAATTTCAGAATCAAGCAGTTTCAGCATTTTTCGTCCTCTGCTTTTGAATCCTGGAGTTTCCTCGTTCATTCGCCACTCAATCGAATCCGCCAGTTCCTTTTTAAGATCGGGTTCAGCCTGCGATATCCTGTACAGCACTTCCATACAGTGTACTTTCGTTGCCACTGCTTCAGCGGGCGACAGCAGCCAGTCAAAACTGATTTTGATTAACATGCCAAGGCAGTCGCCCGAGCGGAGGGGAGACCTGGCGAGAATATGCATGGAATGTCTTTTCAGGCCGTCGTGCACGAAGGATGGCAGCAATTTCACAATCTCATCGAGGTATGGTTCGATAAACTCCGGATGTTTTTCGGAAACCGTATCAATCACCCAGGCTGCCCGGCGGCTCGCCGGTTCAGTGTTCTGTGAAAATATACGGAAAAGTTCCTCGAATAATTCGGGTTTCCGGATGACAATGTCTGCAACCAGGTCGGTGGTCTGCCGGGATGTTTCCGACAGCAGGAGTTCATCCAGGGTGTCATTGCTGCTCATGGCCGGCTGTTTTTTCGGAACAAAAATACAAACACTTTGCAGAACTGTGCTGCTGAAATGATTTAATAATGCGTCCGCCTCGAAATCCCAGGGGGAATTTCATAATATTTCTCACCTGGGATGTCATATTTTCATTTAATGAATTAAATTTGCACTTTTATTTTTAATCCGGGTGATTTGCATTGATGTATTTTTAGTAATCCGTGTAACTTACATTTAAATAATATGGTATGAAAAATAAATATATCGACCTCATTGAACAGACCTTCGACTTCCCTCAATCCGAGTTTGAAGTTGTTGATAATGAGCTTTCCTTTCATAAAGTTCCGCTGATGGACATCATCAAGCAATATGGAACACCCCTGAAGATAAGTTATTTGCCGAAGATAAGTTCGCAGATTCAGCGCGCAAAAAGGTTGTTCAATGTTGCCATGGCCAAGGTAGATTACCAGGGCGATTACCACTACTGTTACTGTACTAAAAGTTCGCATTTCAGTTTTGTCCTGGAGGAGGTGCTTAAGAATGAGGTTCATCTTGAAACGTCATCGGCTTTTGACATCAACATCATCGAAGATCTGGCGGAGCGCGGACTGTTCAATAAGGATCGTTATATCATTTGCAACGGGTTCAAGCGCCCGATGTATATTGAAAATATCGTGCACCTGGTAAACAACGGGTTTACCAATGTCATCCCTGTTCTTGACAACATTTTCGAACTGGAGAAAATCGAGGCGGAAATATTGCACAAGGTCAAACTTGGTATCCGTATTGCATCTGAAGAAGAGCCCAAATTCGACTTTTACACATCGCGCCTTGGTATCCGATACAATGATATCGTGCCGTATTTTCTTGAAAAAATCAAAGATAATCCCAAGTTCGAATTGAAGATGCTGCACTTCTTTATCAATACCGGGATCAAGGATAAGGCATACTATTGGAATGAGTTGACCAAGAGCGTCCAGGTGTATTGTGATCTGAAAAAGTTATGCCCTGAATTGACTGCATTGAACATCGGGGGAGGCCTGCCAATCAAGAACTCACTTGATTTTGTGTATGATTATGAATACATGGCAGAGGAGATCATTGCACAGATCCAGAATATATGTGAGCGTAATGAAGTGCCTGAACCGGATATATTTACTGAGTTCGGATCGTTCACTGTCGGAGAAAGCGGGGCAGTCCTTTATTCAATTATTGACCAGAAACGGCAAAATGACCGCGAAATCTGGAACATGATCGACAGTTCGTTCATGAATACACTGCCAGACACCTGGGCTATCAACCAGAAATTCATTTTACTGGCGATCAACAACTGGGATGTCGAGTACGAAAGGGTGTTCCTTGGTGGCCTTACTTGCGACAGTGAAGACTTTTACAATGCGGAGGAGCACAGTAACGCGGTGTACCTGCCGAAGTTCAATCAAAGTGAAGCGCAGTACATTGGTATGTTTCACACAGGGGCCTACCAGGAAGCAATTGGCGGATACGGAGGTATTCAGCATTGCCTGATTCCCGCCCCCAAGCATGTTTTGATCGATATTGACGAAGAAACAGAGGAAATCACTACCAAACTGTGGTCCAAGGAGCAGAGTTTCAAATCCATGCTGAAAATCCTCGGATACTAAAGTAATTTTTCGTATCCGGTCACGAATTCGTATTTTTGAAAAAAATTAGCACGATGAAAAAGAGCAAAAAATCCATGTTAAAAGACCAGGTGAAGCATATCGACATCAAGGCGATCAATTCCACCCCGATTATTGATGCCATGCGCGATATGTCGTTCACTTCACGCGATACTGCTGCTGCAGCCGATATTCTCAATATGATGATCAGGGATAAAGGTTGTACGATATTTCTCACACTGGCCGGCAGCACAAGTGCTGCGGGATGCATGCAGGTTTATGTTGATCTCGTGAAGAACAACATGATCGATGCCATCGTTGCCACCGGCGCTTCTATCGTCGATATGGATTTTTTCGAAGCACTCGGGTTCAAACATTACAAAGGCACTCCATATGCCAACGATGTTGAACTGCGTGCACAGTATATCGACAGAATTTATGATACTTATATTGACGAAGAAGAATTGCAGCATTGTGATGCAACCATCAACAAAATTGCAAATTTGCTGGAACCGAGGCCATATTCATCCCGGGAGTTTATCCGTGAAATGGGAAAGTGGCTTGTCGAAAATTCAACCAAAAAAGATTCCCTCGTACAAGCCTGCTATGAGCATAACGTCCCCATTTTCTGCCCGGCTTTCAGCGACAGCAGCGCAGGCTTTGGATTGGTAAAACATCAGTGGGACAATCCGGAAAAGCATGTCTCCATCGATTCTGTCAAGGACTTCCTGGAATTGACAAAAATAAAGATGGCTGCGGCGACATCGGGTTTATTCATGATCGGAGGCGGAGTTCCAAAGAATTTTGTTCAGGATACCGTAATTTGCGCGGAGGTTCTGGGCAAGGAAGTACCGATGCACAAGTATGCTGTTCAGATCACTGTTGCCGATTCGCGCGACGGCGCCTGTTCCAGTTCAACGCTGAAAGAGGCAGCCAGCTGGGGCAAAGTCGATACGGTTTACGAAAAAATGGTCTATGCTGAAGCTACCAGCGTCCTGCCGTTGATCGCCAGTTATGTATATCACCAGGGCGACTGGAAAAACCGCAAAAAATACGAATGGACCAAAATGCTGGATAATTATTTATAACGTATCCACTTCCACAATTCCCTGTAACTTACTTTTTTCCCGTACATCAGGATTCCTGTCCTGTAAATCTTTGCCGCGACCCATGTTGTACCCAGGAAGCCAAGCAGGAGCAGTACCATTGAAAGGATGACCTGTAAATAGGGAACGCCGAATGGAATGCGTATCATCATGACAACCGGCGAGGTAAGCGGGAATATGGAAAGCCAGAATGCTACGGGTCCGTCGGGATCACGTATGATATACTGCGCCATGATGATCGACATGATCAGCGGGATGGTGATGGGCAGCATGAACTGCTGCGTATCCGCCTCGCTGTCAACAGCGCCTCCGATAGCGGCGAACATGGCAGCATACAGCAGGTAACCTACAAGGAAGAAAAAGATGAATGCACTGATCATCACGGGAAAATTCACGGAATTAATCGCTTCCATCACTTCTCCCAGGCCTTCATTTGAACCGTTTTTTGATGAAATTGCCTGTGATTCTGCGGGAATAATGCCTTGCTTCTGGCCCATCATCTGTTCCGTGACCGATTTTTTGCTGCTGCCGGAGGTCGTCATCGTTGAGGTAACGCCTGTTACGATGACAAAAGTGAGTATCACCCACAGCAGGAACTGTGTCAGACCGACAAGACCCACGCCGATAACTTTTCCCATCATCAACTGGAACGGCTTGACCGAAGAAATAATCACTTCCACAATGCGGCTGGTTTTTTCTTCGATTACCCCCCGCATTACCTGGGAACCGAACATGAATATAAAGAAATAGATCAGGATGCCTGAAAAAAGGCCGAGCACCATGTTGATTTCCGTGTAACTTTTCGATTCTTTTCCGTCTTCACCTATTTTCATGGTGTTGATGTCGATCGAGGTCTTGATGGAGCGCAAAATGTCATCCACAGAAACAGGTTCCTTTTTGTCGGTTTGAAGGTCTTTGAGCCTTGCCTGGAGTTTTAACTCCTCGACTTCCTTGCTCATCACATTCCTGATGTATGACGTGACATCGATGTTTACACTTTTCTCCGAGTACAGGATGGCATTGGTCGGCAGTGTCACATCTGCTTTGGGGATATACAGCAGGGCATGGTCGTTGCTTTTCGAAAAACCGGCTTTTGCCGAAGCAAGGTCGCTTACCAGGTAGTGGAATTTGATGTTGTCGGAGTCTTTGAATTTCCCATAAAAGATTCCTGTTTCATCGAGTACGGATACTGTTTTTGTTTCATTGTTGCTGGTTGCAAGGTAGACCGGGACAACAATGGTGGCGGCCATCAGCAGGGGACCGAGAATGGTCATGACGATGAAGGAACGTTTCCTGACGCGGGTCAGATATTCCCGGCGGATGATGAGGAAGATTTTTTTCATGTCAGTCTTGCGTTACGTGTTGCGGTGATTGTTGTGTAACAGCCTGGATAAAAATGTCATTCATGCTCGGGATTTTTTCCTGCATGGCATATACTGTAACATGAGGCAGAACAGCCCTGATAAGGTCGTTGGGGGTGGCATCCGCAGGCAGTTTTACTTCGGCGTGACGGTGTTCGGCATCCCTGCTCTCCGAAATGATATGAAAACCAGGTGGAAGCAGCGAACCGAGTTCCCCTTCGTAAGTGTTGAAACTTATCCCGAACGTGTTGGTTTTATAAGTTTTCTTGATGTTCCTGACCGGGCCGCTTAAAACCACCCTGCTCCGGTCGATCAGCGCAATGTCGTCGCAAAGCTCCTCAACGGAGGCCATGTTGTGTGTTGAAAAAATGATCGTGGCACCTTTTTCCTTCTGCGCAAGAATCTCCTCCTTTAACAGGTTGGCGTTGATCGGGTCGAATCCGCTGAAAGGTTCGTCAAAAATCAGCAGTTTCGGTTCATGGATGATGGTGACCAGGAACTGGATTTTCTGCTGCATTCCCTTGGAAAGTTCTTCGACTTTTTTATTCCACCAGCCCCTGATTTCAAATTTTTCAAACCAGTATTTCAACCGCTTCTGAGCCTCTTGATGGCTCAGGCCTTTGAGCTGTGCAAGGTACATCGCCTGCTCTCCGACGGTCATTTTTTTATAAAGCCCGCGTTCTTCAGGGAGGTAACCGATGAGAGCGATATCATCGGGTTTGAGTTTGTGGCCCATGAATGTAAGTTCACCTTCATCGGGGGCAATGATCTGGTTGATGATGCGGATCAGTGTTGTTTTACCGGCACCGTTCGGGCCCAGGAGTCCGAAAATGTGACTGTCCGGAACGCTGATGCTAACCTTGTCCAGGGCTTTGTGATTCGCATACTGTTTTGAAACGGCTTGCGCGGAAAATAGATCCATGAAATGGCAGGTTATTGTTCAAACAAATCTTTCATCCTTGAAAAAATATTTTTGTCATGTGCTCCGGGTGCCGGTTTGAAATGCTCGGATGTTCCCAGTTTCTCCAGGATCGCTTTCTCCTCTTTCGACAGTATTTTGGGAGTCCAGATGACAATGCTGATCAACAGGTCGCCTTTCCCTTCATAACCGTTGATGCTTGAAAGGCCTTTGCCTCTTAACCGCAGTACTTTTCCGCTTTGTGTTCCCGGTTCTATTTTTATTTTCACCTTGCCGTCGATGGTCGGAATCTCCGCATTGCTACCCAGTGCAGCCTCTGAAAAGGTGATGAAATGCTCATAGAGCAGGTTGTTCCCGTCACGTTCAAACCGCTCATGCTGAATCTCTTCGATTTGGATCAGGAGGTCGCCTGCAACACCACCGCGTGCGGCAGCATTTCCTTTGCCGCCCATCGACAGTTGCATTCCCTCTGCCACCCCTGCAGGAATCCGGATCGAGATAACTTCCTCGCCTTTTACTACACCGTTTCCGGCGCAGTCCATGCATTTGTCTGTGATGATCTGGCCTTCGCCGCCGCAATTAGGGCAGGTTTGCGTGGTTTGCATCTGGCCCAGGAAGGTGGATGTTACCCGCGATACATGGCCGGAACCGCGGCAGGTGGAGCATGTGGTGAATGAACTTCCGCCTTTGGCGCCCGAACCCTTGCAGGTATTGCATGAAAGGTACTTGTTGACCTTTATTTTCTTCTCGACCCCGTTGGCGATCTCTTCAAGGGTCAGTTTCACCTTGACGCGCAGGTTGGAACCACGGTTCACCGTCTTCCCCCTTCTGCCTCCGCCGCCAAAAAATGAACCGAACGGATCGTTCCCGCCGCCACCGCCGAAAATATCACCGAAATGGCTGAAAATATCTTCCATGTTCATCCCGCCTCCGCCGAATCCGCCATTCCCGGTCCCGGCATGGCCATACTGATCGTAACGCTGCCGTTTATTCGGATCGATCAGTACTTCATAGGCTTCCGCAGCTTCCTTGAATTTATCTTCCGCGTCCTTCTTCCCCGGATTTTTATCCGGATGGAATTTGATGGCCTGCTTGCGGTAAGCTTTTTTCAGCTCTTCCGGTGATGCCTCTTTGCCGACTTCCAGTATTTCGTAATAGTCTCTTTTTGACATATGGTTTCTTTAACTTCCAACCACCACTTTTGCGTAGCGGATCACTTTCCCGTTGAGAAGGTACCCTTTTTCAATTTCATCGACAATTTTACCTTTTTGTTCAGGTGTGGGAGCAGGAATATTGGTTATTGCTTCATGGAAATCGGTGTCGAATGATTCGCCTGAAGTACGCATTGGCGTGAGTCCCTGTTGATTCAGGATGTTGACGAATTTGTTAAAAATCAACACCATTCCGTCTTTGAGCGCCTGGCCTGCGTCTGAGGCTCCATCCGTGGCGCGTATGGCGCGTTCGAAATCATCCAGGACGGGTAACAGTTTGATAATTATGTCGGCTGAGGCATATTTGCTGGCCTCGATTTTTTCCTTCAGCGTTCTTTTGCGGAAATTGTCAAAATCAGAATAAAGCCGGAGGTATTTGTCATTTAATTCGGCATACTGACTGCCTGATCCCTGCTCAGGCGATGCATTAATGTTAGCTGCTATGCTTTCGATCAGTGTTGCGCTGTCGGTTGTTTCCTGTTCTGCAGCGTTGTCCCGCATTGCAGTTTCTGCATTCATGTTGCTCATCTTCTCCTTTTCTTCCTTTTTATTTTTGCGGATCATAAAAATATATTAGGCGAATAAAATTCGTTAAAATAATATCAAAAAACTTGCCAGTTGAAATTTACGACAAATTGTCAGCCATTGATCCTGCGGATTTGTGCACCCAGTTTCTGAAGCCGCAGATCGATTTCCTGGTAGCCGCGGTCGATCTGTTCAATGTTGTCGATGATGCTTGTGCCTTCCGCCGACAGGGCTGAGATCAATAATGCAACGCCTGCGCGGATATCCGGTGATGACATGCGTATGCCCCTGAGTTGATACTGGTGGTCGAGGCCGATTACGGTTGCCCGGTGAGGGTCGCACAGAATGATCTTGGCTCCCATGTCAATGAGTTTGTCTACGAAAAACAGCCTGCTCTCAAACATCTTTTGATGGATCAGCACACTGCCTTTGGCTTGTGTCGCAATGACCAGCACAATGCTGATGAGGTCGGGGGTGAAGCCTGGCCATGGCGCGTCGGCGATGGTCATGATCGAGCCATCCATGAATGTTTCGACTTCATAGTGCTCCTGGGCGGGAATGTAAATGTCATCGTTCCTTTTTTCGATCTTGATTCCCATGCGTTTAAAAACATCAGGGATCAAACCGAGCTGATCGTAATTGACATTTTTAATGGTGATTTCCGATCCTGTCATTGCTGCCAGTCCGATAAAACTGCCAACTTCGATCATATCAGAAAGGAGTGTGTGTTCACAACCGTGAATTTCCGATACACCGTTTATTTTCAGCAGGTTGGAACCGATCCCGTCAATTTTGCAGCCCATGCTCACCAGCATGTTGCAAAGCTGCGATATATATGGCTCGCATGCGGCATTGAAGATGGTCGTTGTTCCTTCTGCCATAACGGCTGCCATCAGGATGTTGGCCGTGCCAGTAACGGAAGCTTCGTCAAGCAGCATGTATGTTCCGTGAAGGCCTGAAGAGGTGACTGTGAAAAGCTGTTCCTGCTGATGATATTCGAAATTTGCACCCAGTTTCTGAAGCCCGAGGAAATGCGTATCAAGCCTGCGCCGGCCTATTTTATCTCCTCCCGGGATGTAAACAAAACCTTTGCCGTAGCGGGCAAGCATAGGCCCGAGGATCATGATGGAACCCCGAAGGCTGCCAACCTTGTCCCGGAAATCTTTTGTCCGCAGGTAGCTGAAATTTATTTCCACAGCTTCGAAGGTGAATGTCGAAGTTCCTGTTTTGGATACACGTACACCGATTGCTTCAAGCAGTTCGATCAGTTTGTTGACATCACGAATGTTCGGAATGTTGTGAAGGGTTACTTTTTCGGAAGTGAGCAGGCATGCGCAGATGACCTGCAGTGCTTCATTTTTTGCACCCTGGGGGGTGATTTCACCGCTTAATTTTTTACCTCCGGTGATTTCAAAGGAACTCATTGGGGTTTATTCCGGCCACGCTGGTTATTGAAATTCGGTTTCGGAGGGCTGCTCTGCTGCTTGTTGAAATTGCGGTCAGGTCCCTGGCGAAAAGGTTTCCGCTTCTGGTTTTGCGCAAGGATATCATTCGTGTGGGTGAATTTGAAATCCTGGTTCAGTTTGAGCTGGTCTTTTGAGAGCACGCTCAGATGTTTCTCGATGAGTTCATCATTCACTGATTCGCGGTTCCAGTTCAGGTATGATTTCTTCATGTGGTTGGCGATTGCCTTGATAAGCGCGTCTTTTTCCGGTCCATCCTCGTATGCGGTGGCTTTTTCAATCATCAGGGCGATGTTTTTGCCATAATGTTTGAACTCGATTTCCTTATCGTGATAGGAGAGGTGCTCAGGTTTTGTGCTCAGTGATAACGGTGGCGGGGGAGGGTACGGAGCATCGACATCCAGTTTGAAATCAGCGATGATGAAAAGATGATCCCACAGTTTATGCTTGTAGTCGCCCGATTCCTTGACTGCCGGGTTCAGCTGCCCCATGACGTTGATGATGAATTTTGCCGCCTTGTTGCGTTGCTCGCGATCTTCGATGGTGCAGCTGTACTGGATCATCCGCTGTACGTTCCGGCCATATTCCGGAATAAGCATCATCTCGCGGGTAGTGTTGTATTCGATTTGTTCGTTCACGTGTAATTTTTTGCAAAGATAAACATTATTTACGATTGGACGATTTAAGAGTTGCGATTGAATTTACGATTTACGATTAACGTACTTTCGCAATGAGTCTAACAAACAATGTAATCTGAAATCGTAAATCGTCTAATCGTAAATCTAACTGACGATTCTTAGCCTGGCAAACCGCAGCAACAGCTGTTTCTGTCCGATGGCAGGAAAAAACACCGTAGCTTTTATATTGGGGCCGACGCCTTCGAGGTTCACCACTTTGCCCTTGCCGAAACGCTCGTGGATCACTTCCATGCCGGTTTGGATATCTTCAACCTCCGACGGCGGTCCGCCGGGAGCATCTTGTTTAACAGGGCTTTCAACGTTTGTCAGTTTCTGGAAGTTTTTTGGTGCCACCGCTTTTTTCGGAGGCAGGTTTACGCCTGGCATGTTGGCTGACCAATTGTATTCCTTTGAAAAACTTGTTTTTACGACCGGCGCCTTCCTCGGGAAATCGATAAACGCTTCCGGGATTTCGCTGATGAAGCGGCTGGGTTCGCACATGGTCGGAGTTCCCCACCTGTACCTGTTTTCAGCAAAGGAAAGGGTCAGTTTCTTCTGTGCCCGTGTCACGGCGACATAAAACAGCCTGCGCTCCTCTTCCAGGTCGGTGCGCGAATTGAGCGACTGGATGCTGGGGAAAAGATTCTCCTCCATTCCGACCACGTAAACATACGGAAATTCAAGACCTTTGGCTGCATGGATCGACATCAGGGTTACACGGTCGATGTCGTCGGGATTGCCTTTGTCGGCATCGGTGATCAGGGCAATATCCTGCATGAACTCGTCGAGGGTGCGAACCACATTCGGTTCAATTTCACCGGTTTCAATATTTGTTTTCGGCGATTCGGAAAATTCCTTGATGGCATTGAGCAATTCTTCGAGGTTTTCAAACCGGCTTACGCCTTCAGGTGTCTTGTCGTCATACAGTTCTTTCATCAGCCCGGAGGAACCCGCAACATGCTTGGCCAGTTCGTATGCGTTTTTTGAATTCAGCTGTGCCGTGAAGCTTTTGATCATGGTTACAAAGCCATAAACCTTTTGTGATGTGCCCTCTGGGAGGCGGATATTGTTTTCAAGCGGATTCTCGATGAGTTCGAAGATGCTTTTTTTGTGTTCGTCGGCGAGGACGATGAGCCTTTCCATGGTCGTCTTTCCAATTCCGCGCACTGGAAAATTGATTACGCGGAGCAGCGCATCCTCATCGCGGTTATTGATGGCAAGACGGAAATACGATAGCAGGTCTTTTACCTCCTTGCGCTGGTAGAAAGAGACTCCCCCATAGATCCGGCAGGGAATGTTGAGCCTCCGCAACGCTTCCTCATGGGCGCGGGATTGCGCGTTGGTGCGGTAGAGGATGGCAAAGGCCGTATTCTGCAGCTGGTTGTTCATCTTGTTCTCAAAGATGGATTGTGCCACCAGGTTCGCCTCCTCGTTGTCGGTGGAGGCCTTGATCAGCTGGATGCGGGCTCCTTCATCGTTATCGGTCCATATCTCCTTGAAGATCTGGTTTTTATTGTTCTCGATGATCTTGTTGGCCGCATTGACAATGGTTTTGGTTGAGCGATAGTTCTGTTCCAGTTTGAATACCTGGTGATCGGGATAATCGTTTTTGAAATTCAGGATGTTCTGGATGTTTGCCCCCCTGAATGCGTAAATGCTTTGCGCATCGTCGCCCACCACGCAGATGTTCTCATTGTCGGCTGCAAGGTTTTTGATGATCAGGTACTGGGCGAAATTGGTATCCTGGTATTCATCCACCAGGATGTAGTGGAATTTCTGCTGGTATTTATATAATATGTCAGGGAAGTCGCGCAACAGGATGTTCATGTTGAACAGGAGGTCGTCGAAATCCATGGCCGACGCTCTTCTCAGCCGGCCCTGGTACTGGGTATAGAGCAGGCCGGTGTGGGGCTTTCCTGCCGAATTGTCGTATTCTTTCAATTCCGGACTTTCATTATACTCTTCAGCGGAAAGCAGGCTGGTCTTGGCCGAGGAAATCCGGTGGAGCACGTATCCCGGCTGGTACACCTTGTCGTCGAGATTGTTTTCCTTGATCAGGTTGCGGATGACCCTTTTTGTATCATCCGTATCATATATGGTATAATTGGAAGGATATCCGAGCAAATGGCCATCGATGCGCAACACCCTTGCAAAAACCGAGTGGAAGGTGCCCATCCACACATTTTTAGCCTCGGCTCCCACAAGATGGATGATGCGCTCCTTCATCTCACGGGCGGCTTTGTTGGTGAAAGTGAGCGCCAGAATGTGAAAAGGGTCGACGCCTTTTTCCACAAGGTGGGCCACACGGTAAGTGAGTGCGCGGGTTTTACCCGATCCGGCGCCGGCGATAACCATTACCGGGCCTTCAGTGGCAATAACGGCTGCCCGCTGTGCTTCGTTGAGTTCGTTCAGGATGTTTGTTGACATGGATGGAATTATGCTGCAAAAGTAGCAGTTTATATCGTAGGGAAGGATTTATCCCGGGGCGGTTGTTCAAAAAAATCTAAATTTGCATCCTAATTGTGTATATGAACCTTTCCGTTTTTCAGATAGTCAACTACACGCTGATCCTGGCTCTCCTGGTTCTTTTCACCAGGTACCTGTGGATTGTTTTTTTTAGCGGTGACCGCCGGCCGGTTCAGTGGACTTTTTTCGTCAAAAACGGAGCTGTTTCCCCGGTGATTAAGAAGATGAAGCGGCGCTATCCCGATAAAATTCGTTTTTACAATTGGTGGATCCAGGTTGAACGTCTTAAATCGCAGAAGGTTGAAGGTGCTTTTGTTGAACTTGGCGTGTACAAAGGTGAAAGTGCCCGAATCCTGCACCACCTGGACCCGGCGCGCAGGTTTCACCTGTTCGATACGTTCACCGGCTTTGAAGCCCGCGACCTTGTTGTTGAAACCGGGCAGGCGGCAACCTACACTCCCGACAATTTTGCAGATACAGATATTGCAATGGTGCTGAAAAGGATCGAAGGCAACCAGAATGTCATTTTGCATCCCGGCTATTTCCCTGACACGGCTTCCGGATTCAACGAACCGGTGGCACTGGTCAGCATGGACGCCGACCTGTTCAATCCAACCAGTGCCGGGCTCGGATTATTTTACCCCCTGCTCACGCCAGGAGGAGTAATCATGGTGCACGATTACAATCATAAATGGCCAGGGATCATCAAGGCTGTTGACGACTTTGTACAAACCATTCCCGAAAGCCTGATCTTGTTGCCGGATATTGACGGAACTGTCATGATTATCAGGAGCAAATAAATTTTCATTTTTTTTTCACAATTTCCTTGTAAGGTTCGAATTATATTGTAAATTTGCACCCTCGAAAACCAGATTACGTTTTTGATTGAATTGAAAGCCGGAAACGGCAAGGAAACCTGATAAAGTGAGACAACTATAGGTTTCAATCG
>JBAXDH010000011.1:0-49507 GCA_037141055.1 bacterium
GTGGAAGGTACGTCACAATACGGGTGACGAACGATATGTATGAACCTTGCTTTTGGGAAAATATCGTATAATACGTTAATCCTAAATGAATTGAAAGGATTCTTAGAGACAATTCTCTTCCCGCTTTTGAAATGAAGTTTTTTATAGAAATTTTTAACCTCCTCCTTCCACCTGGTCATGCTGCCGTCGTCCGGTAAAAAAGGGCTCCCATGATTCAGGAAGTAAGACGGTGATTTGGGAAAGACAAGATTTTCGAGGGGCGAATAGCTGGTTATCCTATAAATTGCATACTCATCCTCCTGTGGTTCATCCATTCCGATTTTTACATAATCCATCGGGCGGTGTTCAGAAACAACACGTTTGAAAATCGGGCGGTAGTAGGGGTATGAGACCAGAAAACTATCGGGTACGGCTACCTGGAAGAGTGTCGGCGTATGCAAATTCCGGTCCAGGCTCATCAACTGATGCAGGAAGGTGCTTCCGGTCCGCCAGTGCCCGATGATAAAGATTGGATCGTCAGGAACATGTGCAGATTTCAATGCCCCGGAATACCTGGCCTTTTCAATCCATGAAAAAAATGACGACCAGAAGGCGCTTTGCATAAGAAATACAAGGCGAATCATGGTTTTTAGATTACAGGATACCTTGTTTCTTCGCAGAAGCCGAAACAGCTGGTCTATGGTGATTCCGGCAGTGAGGTAGGAATCTTTCAAAGCAGGTAGGAGTTAGGTTAGCTTACAGGATTTGCCCGTTGTTCTGTTATAAACCGGGCGATTGAATTGACGGAGCTTATAACCTGCCGGGCCAGGGTTTGATCGGCGATGCGGATCCCGTAAGTGCGCTGAATCGCCATGATAAGTTCGATCGCATCAACAGAATCGAGTGTCAGAGCATTGTCGCCGCCGAAAAGCGGTTTGTCGTCATCGACATCATTTGGATCAACATCATTGATCGACAATGTATTCATTATTAAATTCTTTATTTCAAGTTTCAGATCATCCGAGGGTGTTGACATATTTATAATCTTAGTATTCAGTTATTTAATGGATTGGGACAGGGATTTGAAAAAACGTTCTTCCACATCCGCCCTGTCGTAAATCATTTCACTCAGTTGTTTAAGTTTTTCAGGACCAAGGTCCCTGTTTTTGCCTATTCTGGCTGAGAAAAGGGAGATTTCCCTCCAGCCATCTCCGATTTTCATGAGTTCGGCCGAAAGTGATTTCAGTTCAGGCTTTCCGATGATTTCTGCGGCCTGCTGCAGGAATGTCGCATACATGAACCGAAACCCTGCTCCGCCTGTTCCCTGGTCTTCGAGCAGGATGTTGATTTTCATAATTTCATGCGAGAGATGTTCCGTATCTCTTGCAAATTTCGGCCATTCCACAACTTTCCTCGCAAACATGCGCATTCCTTTTACGCCAAGGAACGGGATCGGGATCTTTAACATGTAAAAACAGGCCTTGTTGATCCCTTTGATGATGGCTTTCGGGTAATCAATTTCCGCCGGGAGTTTGTCAAGATGGAAAATGAAACCTTTCGGGGACATGTTTCCGCCGGCGAACCTGCCTTTTTCCAGCGACAAGGCATCCAGTTCCACCATTTTCGGGAAGTAGGCATCACTGATGATATACCGGTTATCTTCCTTCCCGGTGACAACCAGGAAATGTACATTGATATGAACGCGTTCCCATGAAGGAACGTAATCCATGTAAAAAAAGTCAACCTGGGCGGCAGTGGGCAGGTTTTGGTTCAACAGATGATCCAGCATCTGCTGCCCCCTGGCAGGATCTTTGAAATCATAGGTTTTAAACTTTGCACCGATGCGTTTTTCAATATTGGTTCGCATTGAACCCGGTTTGTTCCTGACGATGAACGTAGGAAATGCAAAGGCTTTCATCTTGTGAAAATAGCCGAAGAATATCCCGCTGGAGATGCCGAAAACAAGGGGTTCCGTTATTGAAAGGCCGCCATGGCATAGAAGGGACGTGATGGTCCCTGATTCGCAATGAGCGCCCATTTTATGGTTGAAATTCTGTATAATCATTAAAGACTTTCCTCAATTTTAGTCAGAACCACATAAGGGTTCAAGGTTGGAGTATGACTTACAGAAATTTTACCGGTTTTATTTTCAAGGATGAGGCTGGATTCAAAACTGCCGTTGACATTCACCACGACTACCTGTAAAAGGTTCGCCACGGGCACATTAAACACTGCTGCATACTTCAGGAGTTCGGCGGCAGTGGCACTTCCGAATTGTTTCGGATCAAGGTGCTTTTTAACCCGTGATTTCCTGATTCCCGCCCTGGCTGCCAGTTCGGAAAAGGAAAGGTCTTCAAGGATCATATAATATTTCACAGGGCTTATCCGGCCTGCGGCCAGGTATTCCCGCTGTTCCAGTTCCAGGTTCCTCCTTTTATAGAGGTAATCGTCCATGTAATTTGCCGAAATGTACGATCCGGTCTGCATGGGGCCATACTTCCCATCGTCCTTCTCTACATACAGGATCATCTGCTGTTCCGGGTAATCCACAAACCCTTCTTTCTCTTTCATGGGATGAAAATAAAATTTTCTCCGTTATTTCTGTCTTGCAAAAATAGCAATGCTTGCGATCATAGACAAACCAAAAAACAGGAGCAATAAAATTGTATTCGGCAAGATGCTGGTAATATTGCCTTCGCGGATAAAGAGATTCAGGTAGTTATCGATTCCCCAGCGAACGGGGGAGAGGTAGCTGATGTATTGAATTATTGTTGGCATGAGGTGGATCGGTAGGAATGTTCCGCTGACAATTCCCAGCAGGACAACCATGACCGATCCGAACAATGCCGCCTGGTTTTGGGTGGTTGCGGCAGCTCCTACGATGACGCCGAAACCAATGGCAGCAAGGGATGCAGCGATGGTTGCCACGGTAATGGCGACATACTGATGACCCAGATCCAGAGGGGGGAACCCGAAAAATGTCGGAAAAACCCAGGTTCCGATCAGCATCATCAACACAAACTGCAGCAGGCAAACAACGAGGTATGCAAGGACCTTTCCCCCCAGGATGGCTGACAATCTGACCGGCAGTGAGCGCAGTCGCTGAAAACTGCCTTCATTCTTTTCTGTGATCAGGCTTCCGGCCAGCGGGATAACAATAAAAAACATCGCAAACAGGATGAACCCGGGAACATTGTTCTGAATCACATTGGGCTGAATGCCGGATTTTTCTCTGAACGCATATTCTTCCCTGACCGGGGGCAATTTTCGCATCGTCTCGTTTACCATTCCGATGATTACGGGGCGCATATTGTCCGGCAGGTTGCCAATGATGCCGTTCATCGCCTCTTTCGTCTGGGTGCCCCTGATTATGTATGTCAGTGAGTTCGTGACTGAAGTTTTAAATGCCGGCTGCAGCGTAGGATCGATGAGCATGATAACAGCCGAATCCCTGGATGAAAGGACAACCCCGAATTTAAAGTCGCCCTGTCCGATCAGCGCTTTGGCCTGAGATGCGGTTACCGGCAGGTTTTCTACTGCCGTTACGGGTTGAAAAAAACCTGACGAATCAATGTTTGACAGAAGCTTTTTTGAAAAAGGATTTTTCACTTCGTCCACAAAAAGCAGCCGTGTTCTGGAATTCTGACTTTTCAGGGCATTTTCCTGTGCCAGGGTCACTACGAATATCAGCAGGACCGGCATCAGGAAAAGAATGATCAACCCGGGCATATCCCTGAAGAGCAACAAAAATTCTTTTTTAAGGATATACCACAGTTTACGCATGGGGCAAAAATAGGAAGATTTAACCAATTTTTTTTGCCTCGATCAGGCTGACCGGGGCAATGGTGGGAATGATCCGGGTAAGCGTGAACCCTGATTTTTCGAGTAAAATCCGGTATTCCCCTGATGTACGTTCTTTCCCGCCATGCATGGTGGCCATCATTTGAATATCGAGTAATTTGGCAAGTGACGATTCGTTGCCGGGTGGAACCACCATTTCAATAAGCAGGATCGTCGTGCCGGGATTAACGGCCTGATGGATGTTTTTCAGCAGGAGGACTGATTGTTCATCACCCCAGTTGTGGATGATATTTTTAAGGATGTACAGGGTTCCGGAACCGGGAATTGATTCGAAAAAATCACCTGCAACGATTTCCACGCGATCGGCGACTTTGTTGTTTGCAAACATCTCTGGCGCATTTAAAACGGCGTCGGGAGTGTCAAAAAGAATGCCCCTGCCTGCGGAATTATTTTTCAGAATATTTGCCAGAAGAAATCCTTCACCTCCTGCGATATCTGCAATCACCGGAAACCTTGAAAAGTCATATGCCTGCTGAATGGGGGCAAGGCCGAGGTCGGAGAGGTTCGACATGGATTTGTCAAACAGGGTGCTTTCCTCCGGATGGGTTTTGAGATAGTCGTAGACCGGAACGCCATATTTATCTGTGAACGCTTCATTCCCGGTGCGAACCGAATATTCCAGGTTGCTCATCAGGTTCCAGTTGACCGGCCCAAGGTGATGCATGATCATGTGGCGCAGTGAGCCTGGTTCGTCCAGCAAACCTTTGGCCATCGGAGTGAGGCTAAAGCGCCCGTCTCTTTGTTGTTTGAAAATTCCCTGGCCCGACAATGCACGCATGATTCTCAGAAGATTCTCCGGATCAACATGCAGTTTTTTGGAAATTTCGCCGGCTGAAAGCGGCTTGTCTTTCAGGATGGTTGCGATATCTAACTTTGCGGCAACGTACAGGGCCGGCAGCAGCCAGAAATTCTGGAATTGTTCGTACAACACGACATTGCCCGGGAACAGGTTCCTGTGCAACTTTATCAACACCGAACGGAAAGCGCTTATGATCCTGATAATCCAGACCGGGGGAAGAGTCATACCGCGGCTTCTTCTTTCTGAGGAATTGGCAGCTTTTTCAGCTGAAGTTCGAATTTTTCCAGGTCGGAGATTAACTTCGACTTTTTCTCCCTGAAGCTTAACTTCATGTTGGAAAACAATTCCTTGTAGTACTGGATTCCTTTGTCGAGGTTGTCGCTGAATGTTGAAAAGTATTCAACCTGCTTTTCGGACCACGGCCGTGCAGTCTCATCAACTTTGTTTTTCAGGTAATCGATATAGATCGTCAGTTCCTTGATAAACATGTGAGGCCGGTCATTTCGTTTGATCACATTGATTTTCCCGTAGATATGATCAACCATCTCCTTCAGAGTCATCACTTCAGAAAAATAGGCCATGTTGGGGCCGGGGCAGACGGAAACTCCCGGTTTCTCTACCCTTGTGTCCAGGTCGTTGACAAGGAGGGCGGAGGTTCCAAGGCCGACACAGATACAAGCCTTGTCAACAATTTTATCATACTCCTGCTGATATTCTTCCGAGCCAAGATCACTTGTCTTTAATTCCTCAATTTTCAGTTTCTGGTATTTTCGGGATGCGATACAGAGTGTGCGTTCACCAAATTCGTTGTTTAAAGCCGCAATCTTTTTGGGGCAAGGATTCCCGGGCTTATTCTGCTGAATATATCCCTCTTTTTCAATATCTTTCGTATTGCCCTTCACGTTGTTGAATGGGATTCCCAACGGGCTGATATTGCTGAGGAAAAGGTCGTCTTCTTTGGCATTGCAAAGCAGATCAAGTGTTTTTTCATCCACATTAACCACCTCCGGGACCAATAAAAACGGGGTCCCCCAGCCAACCGAGTCAAGCTGGTAATGCTCAGCAAGGAACTCGTGTTCTTCATGGGTCCCGACGCCGCCCTGTGCGGTTATTTTCATTTCCGGCGGGTCGGCCGGGCAGGGGCGGTTTTTTGTTTTGAGGGCAATTTTAAGCAGGTCGAAGGTCTGCCTGATCAAATCTTCGCGGTTACGGTTGATTTCATCCAGCACGGGACCGAGGAGATACCCGGTTGTCGGGAAGGCATGCCCGCCGCAATTAAGACCCGATTCAATGCGGTATTCAGAGACCCATAATCCTTTTTTTGCCAGGTATTTTCCCTGGATCAGCGCCGACCGGTGGTCGCTTACCTTAAGGGTTATTTTCTTTTTTAACCTGAAATCCTTGTCAGGATAAAAATCATCGAACGTTTCAAGATAATTGTACAAACGGGGATTCATTCCTGCTGATAACACGACCGACGAGGAAAGTTCACTGTTAACAAATCCGCGCAATGCGGCATGACTGTCATTGTATTCTACCGGAAGTTTCTCCTGGTTACGGTAGTTTTCCTTGTCTACCTTTGTCATGATGTTTACATCGATGCTGCCCATCGTGAGGTTTGCATGAATCCATTCCTTCACATCAAGTTTGTCCCAGTCCTGTTTCAATTGCTCGAATTTCTGTTTCAGATGCGAGGAATCATGCAGCATTTCAATGTATTTTGAAAATTCACTGCTTTTCTGATCGTAGCTGGTTTTCAGTTCCTCGAATTTATCCCTGGCAATCTTATCGACCATGTTCAGGTACGCCGTAATCCTTTTTGCCCGGAAATCATCGATTTTTTCGGAAATCGCCTGGAATGGGAGGTCAAATTTAATGCTGTAAAACTCTCTGAGCTTTTCCATGAGCATATCATCCAGCAATGAAATTACCGATGAAATTCCGAGATGGGCAACCTTTACAGGTGTATCGATGGAATAGCCAATGCCTAAAACAGGGATATGGAATGAATGCGGGGCGGGTTTATTCATTGTCAGGGTTAAGGAGACGCAAATATACGGTTTTTTATCTAGAATTGTATCCGCCAGGTGCCCATCGGGAAAAATCCGAGGGTGAAGAAATTCCTGATCTCGCCGGTTTTGGGATCAATGCGTTGCAGGGAGATATTGGTGATGCTGGTGCGGTATTGCAGATCCATGAAAAATTCGATGTTATACCCTGGGAGATTCCTCCTGATCCCGAAGCGGAAGGCAATCCTTTTATACTCCGGATAGCGCGGACTGTACGCCTGGTTCCAGTCGTATGTTGCTTCGCCTGAAGCCACGGTAGCATTGACATCATACGGAACATACGGACTTCCCCCGGCCCAGGTTGCCCGGAGTCCGAAAGACATGACACCCCATTTTCGTTTCCCCATAATGAATTCATACCCGCCGGCTGCATTGAACGCATAGTTCACGTTGAATGCCGTGTTCCGTGGGATATTGTCGTAACCGTTGTAGGTTGAATTAAATGCGGAGGCTGTAAAAAGAAAATAATAATTTTTTTTAAAAAACCGTTCGAACGTGCATTCGAGCCCGTAGTTTTGTCCTGTCCCCTTGTTTACCAGGCTGTCGGCATACTGGCGATCGATAAAAAAACCGTTACCCTGGTTGCTGATCGCATACTGCGGGATCGATCCCTTGACCGGAATATCAAACAAATACTGGTAATACAGCTCGGTTTTGAACCTGATATTTTTGTTTACCAGGAAATTATAGCCAACCGCTATTTGTGCGCTCCGGGTGAACCCCAGGTCCAGGTTGGGCTGAATCATACTGCCGCCGGGCAGATGCGAAAGGATGAAGTAGATAACGCGGGGCTGCATCTGGCTGTAGAGACCGGCGCCAAAATTGATTGAATGGGTGTCATTGATATTCCAGTCAAAGCCGATGCGCGGTTCCACCGACCAGGAATTGTTCAGTGAAAGCCATGAACCGTATAGTCCGATGGTGGATGTTGCTTTCGGGCTGAATACATGTTGCCATTGAGTAAACCCCCGCCACATCTGCATCTGCTCATGCGAACCGGTATTTACCATGAATTGCCCTTTATACATCAGGCTGTCAGCAAACGACATCATGTATAAATCCCCGTAAATTCCTCCTGCGACTGTATTTGCCGGTGAGAATTTTTTTGTCAGCACCGAGGAAAATGAATATTTGAACTCCATGGATCGTTCTCCGGCCCATGGTGATGGCGTTCGCTGCACATTGGAAAAAGTATCGATCTTTGTCCGGGTATCGGAAGCAACAAGGTAGAGCATGTTTTTCCATCTAAGGTCTTTCCGCAGAAAAACCTGGTGAGAAATACCAAGTACCCCGAGGTTGGAACCATTGGAGAGATCCTCACCGTAATCGGGAAACAACCATTCTGACTGATCTTTTTTGCTGTCGTAAAGCTCAATATAGCTGAGGCCGCCAATGCCGGTGATGGTGAAGGTTCCGGCCTTCTTTGTCGGGATGTTGATCTTTATATTCAGATCCTGGTATTTTGGAACAATGCCAACACTGATATTGAACAGGTTCAAAAATTGCAGCGGGGAATAACGGTAAGAAACCAGGTAAGAGGCCCGGCTTTTCTTTGAAAACGGGCCTTCGGTGCCGAATTCAAGCCCGTTCCAGCCTATTTCAAACCAGTACTGGTGTTTATCCGTGTTTCCGGTCCGCATCTTCAGGTCGAAAACGCCGGCAAGGGTATTGCCGTATTGAGCAGGAAAGGCGCCGGTTAAAAAATCGGAGTTAGTGACAAGATTGTTGTTAAGCACTGTTACTGGCCCGCCCGTGGTCCCAACCGCTGCAAAATGGTTGGGGTTGGGGATTTCCATGTCGTCGATGCGCCATTGCATTCCTGTCGGCGAATTGCCGCGCACGATGATGTCGTTGCGGTTGTCGATGCCGTTGGTCACACCGGCAAAGTTTGCGGCCATGCGCGCCGGGTCGTTGTAACTGCCGGCAAACCGGAATGTTTCGTCAACACTGAAGGACCTGACGCTGACTGAGGCCATTTTATTCAACCCTTCACTTTTCTGATAACCGGCACGGATCTCTACCTCCGGAGAATTCAGGGCAGTCTCTTCCATGAAAATACTGGCGACGGTTTCCTTTCCGGTGGTAACAATCAGCGGATCAGTGAGCACCGGAGAGTAGCCCATGAAAGTCGCCTTCAACTGATACTGGCCGATTTTTACATGTGGAATCCTGAATTGTCCGTTGGAGTCTGTAACGGCACCTATTATCGGGTCCGAACCGGGAATGATGACGGATGCTCCTGGCAGCGGAGCCTGGGTTTGGCGATCAAGGACGGTGCCGGAGATGGTGGAGCGGAGGACAGGTTGTGCAACTGATAAGGCTGGGAAACAGAACCAGAAAAAAAAGAAAATAATTATGGATGTGAAACCAGACCCGGGTGACAAATTACATGCTTTTCTGCATTGTTCAGTCAATTTCAATACCATCACGTTCAATTTCAGCTAAGAATCCGGCATCATCGAAATCTTTCTCAATAAGTACAGGCTCGATGCGATCGTCAATTTGCCTGTGTAATTTCCACAGCAACGGATGGATTGTAAAATACTCGCCTTCAAGGTTGTTTACGACAATGGCAACATCAATATCGCTGTCTTCCCGATATGTATTCCTGGCATAAGAGCCGAATAAATAAACCTTTTCAGGATGAAAATAGTCATTGAGTAAAAGCCTGTATGCCTTCACCAGGTTTATAACTTCTCCTTTATCCATTTCTGAAGTTTCTGAGTTTCCTGAATAATTTCGATGCATTTTGAGTCGGTCAAACTTTTTGATGGCACATGAAGCCAACATATAGGTATCTTTTGGAAAGAAGCATTGCCTGTGCTGTTTCCAGATCATAATCAGAAAGGTCAATCCAATAAGCTGTTTTATTGTCCATTATTGCAATTTACAACAAAGATAAATCAAAGGAATCAATTCCTTTTAAATTAATCTTTTTACAATCGAAAAAATTCAAAATTAAAATTGCAGGAGTGATTATCTATTCATCATGTCATCAACCTGTTCCGTGATCAGTCGCGACCATTTTGGGTTGACCAGGTTCTGCTCCGTTAATTCAAAATCCACCAGGTCGAAGGTCTCTTCATAAAATGCGAGTTTGCTGTGCAGATCGGGGGTATGTTCGATGAAAATAAACGATTCGGGGGTGCATTTCAGTTCGTTCATGATAGCGGTTGCCAGCGGGGCGCACCATTCGGTTACCGGTGTTCCGGGATTTTGCCGGTATATTTCGGTAGCGATGGCCAGTGTTTTTCCGTCTTTCCGGTGAACGACCTTTAATCCGCACCTGGAAGGGCTTTCCCATTGTCCAAGGAAGTCGAAATAGCAGTCCATGTAGGTGTTGAAGGCGGGATTTATTTCCATATATTAAAACAGCGAAATAGCGAATTGGTGAAATAGCGAAATGAAAAATTAAGCGACTTTAGGTACTTTCTTTCCGAAGCTCAAATCGGCGATGTCGCGGCGGCGTGGGGTGTAGGTTCCGTCGGTGATTTCGCGGGAAACAACCTTGTTGATCAGGTTGAACATCTTCATGGTCTGGGGTTCATCCTTGTAGAAGGTATCCCAGGCATACTGATAGAGTTCGCCAAGTCTCTCGGCCGACATGTGTTTAGGATGGTATACCACCTTTCCGGCATTGTAGTGATTCCAGTCTGTGTCGAAGATGCGGCCCTGTTTCATCAGGTCACTGTAAGCTTTTGTGTGGGGGAACGGAGCCAGTACCGTGAACTCGGCGAGGTCAAGTTCGATCTCCAGCAGGAAGTCCACAAGGCGCTTGATATCGTCTTCAGTCTGGTTGTCAAGTCCGAGCAAAATTGTGCCTTCAACGGCAATTCCATATTCGTGATATTGCTTGATGCGTTTCTTGATGTAATCTGATGTATCGAATACTGCCTGATATACATACCATGCACCTGCCTGTGCAGCCAGGTCCAAAACTTCGTCCTTGTCTTCAATGGTATGGCTCACCCATTTTTTCTTCAATGGGATCATTGCCTTGAACAGATCTTTCTCCCACTGAGTATCCAGGGCGAGAGAATTATCAACGATGAAAAGGCGGTTGTTGTCCATCTGCGACAACTCTTCCACCACCCTGTCGATGGGGCGGGGGCGGAAACCACGGCCACCCAGGTAGCGCACGGCACAGGGATAGCAATCGTAGATACATCCGCGGGAGGCATGGAAGAGATCAACCATGCGGAAACCCTTGTGATAGTAAAGATCTTTTTTCAGGATATCCCGGTTTGCAGGGCCAATCAGGCTCATGTCGGGCGGTTTGCTCATGAAGTTGTAGATCTTCTTGAGGTCGTTTTTGTTGAAATCCTGGAACACCTGGTCAAGGCGTCCTTCCACTTCGCCAAGGAAGACAGAATCGGCATGCATCATGGTTTCTTCCGCATGCAGCATTGTCGAAATTCCGCCGAAAATGACCTTTTTCCCGAGTTTGCGATACTGGTCGGCAATTTCCCATCCACGTTTCACCTGGGTGGTCAGCATCATGGAAATACCCACAAAATCAGGACTTCCATCAATTACGAGGTCTTCAACATTTTCATCGGTAAAATCAATTTCAATATTTTGCGGGATTTCGGCGGCCATCACTACCGGTCCGTGGGGCGGCAGGTTGAAAATGGTTTGGCCTTCAAGTTTTTCCCACCTGGGATATATCAGTTTAAATTTCATTTTTTGATTTTTTGTTTAATTCCTTCTTTTCCTGTCAACCTGAAGGTTAATTGCAATCTGCCAGTTTCCTGATGATGTTTTCCTTTTCGCTCCACCGGGGGATAACCAGCGAAAGTGCGCGCCGGTATTCTGCGCGGGCCAGCATCTGCAGGCCCTTTTGGGAATAATAATCGCCAATCAGGTCGAAAACTTCATAAGACTTGGGATTAGAAGCCCGGAAATCATCAATAAAAGAACCTGGCAACAGATCGGTTTTACCAGCCCGAAGAACTTTTTTAAGTTCTTTCCTCATCTCCCTGAAATGAATAAATTGCTTGTATCCAGGTGATTCAAGGAATTGATCCGGCGGAATAGTTTTACCCTGTTCCGTAATCTCAACCTTCTGTTGCAACCCGGCAAAGTTATGAAAAATTTTATTCAGGTCGTAGCACACGTACGGACCGATCTGCCATGGTGCTGTCGAAACCCAGACCAGGAGTTTTTCGGGCATGAAAATGACGGAATGATGCGCGATCAGCTGATTCATGGCTTTTTCATTGCCCATGCCGATATCCGATCCGTTCAATCCCTGCCTGTCCCGGAGAATTGCTGCAACGCCAAGGTAATCAAGGGGTGTGTTATTTGTTATGTCCTGGATAAGCCTTTTGTACCTATAAACGGAGGCATTTTCGTTTTTATTCCGGATGTTGAGCGGATCGTTCGAGAAGGTTCCTGACTGAAAATGGTTCGCACATGCGATGTAATTATCGGCGGTTGTTACCAGGGCAATGTTAAACGGAGACTTTTCAATGATGGCTGCTTTGTGTTCTGCGGCGGAACCAATGAGAATGGACTCAGAGACAAAGGTTTTGCGTTTTTTTGCGATCTCGTACGCTTCGCCAATATCTGAGGCATATTGCAGTATTTCCCTGGCTACAATGGATATTGGGGTCCTGGCTGATGTGGGAATTTCCGATTTGGCAGCGTTGATGGTAACTGTAAGCCCTTTTTCGTTCATCCCTGAAACAGTTCCAATCATGCCGCCCCATGTGACCATCATAAAACCGTATCCTTTTTCTGGTTTTTCAAAACAGACGATTTTATTTTTGGCAAATTCATCTCCTACATAGAAATCAAAATTCCGCCCGATGATAAGGGAACTGTCCTTTGATTTCGCGCCCCACACTGCGAAACTGGTGCATCCCACGAGGCTGTAGTCCTGCAGGGCATGACCGATGTCGTGCGCAGAATGATAATTCAGCAACCGCTGATAGTTGGAACCTATGGCAGAAAACTGTTCGGAAGCGGATAGTGACATGCCGTAGATTTCAAGCCTGTACTCATCGGTGAGGTATTTGTCGAGGTCACGGTTGAACCAGTAAATGAAATACCTGAGAAACCGGAGATAGAAATCAGAAGGGATCATTTCACGGATCTGGCTGATAAATGCCTTTTCCTGTCCAGCGACAAGTTGCCGTGACAATTTTCCGCTGATCACGCCCCGTTCAAACGGTTTTCCTTCAACATACATTTCCCACAACCCGCTGGAACTTTTCTTCAGCCAGTTCGGGCCTGTCCGGTAAAATCCAGCCTCCCGATTCTCAATCCTCAAACTGACGGATGACATGTCGCCGGGTTCCGGCGGCCGGATTTTCGTTCTATAGCTGAACCATATTGAAAACAGAATCACAGCAGAAGCAATGACAAGCAATGCGACCGAGATTCGTCTAATCCATTGACGTTTGCGACTAGTCATGCTGAATTTTTTTCAGGAGGTACTCCAATCCGAGGATTTCCCCGCAGGTTACTACCGATCCGATTGTAACGCCGAGCACTCCATGCAGGTTTGTATTCTGACCAGTAAAATAAAATCCCGGGATCTTGGTTTTGGGCATCACCGTGGTGAACATCGGTTCATGAAAGCTTTTCTGGATGCCATAAAGGGATCCTTCAGGAATCCCGGTATAATCGCGGTAGGTGAGCGGGGTCGAAATTTCCATGTGTTCAATGGCAGCTTTCAACCCCGGGAATTTTTGTGAAACCATCCTGAGAAGACTTTCCGCCTTTACAGCTTTAAAATCCTGGTAATCGGGTCCTCTTCTGCCGGTTCTCGTTTTTTCCCAAACCTGCAATTCATCGTAACGCATGTAGGTCAGTATGGTCACGGTTTCTGCAAATTTCTGATCTTTTACATGGCAGCCCGTTGACAGGAGGTACATCCGGGGCCATTTAGCGCCGTAAGCAGTGGATTCATTCCATGTATCCGGCGATTCATGATCGTAATAATTGTAGTTCAGGTAGGGGAATGACCCCGGTTTAACAGACAAGTAAAGGATGAATGAAGATGCTGTATTTTCAAGCGATTCAATGCGTTTCTGGTATGCAGGCCTGACCATTTCGGGAGGCATCATCGGGAGTGTCCTGGCAGGATGGATCCCGGATATGACCATGGTTGACAGGAATAAACCACCGTTTGTCGTTTTGACGGTGAATTTTTGCTGGATCTGGCCGATCCCGCTGACTTCATGCCGTGTGAGGACTGTCCCTCCGTTTGATTTGATGGACCGGATGAGGCTATTTGAAATCCGGTCGCTTCCCCCGATGATCCTGTAAGCCCCTGAAATAAAAGAATGATTGATCAGGCAGGCAACATGAAGCGGGGTTAAGCGGTCTCCTCCGTAAAGATAGTTATTCCCTGACAAAACCGTGGACAACGGAACCTTTGCATCCGCAGCCCCTTTGCCCGTGAGATGATTCAAATATTCAAAAGCGCTCTGGGTGGTATAGTGGTGTTCGCGATGATCTTTAGGCAATTCAAGGTTGTAGAGAGGGAATGCAGAGACCACCTCATGGACGGTTTTTAAGAATCCGGCCAGTGAATCCCTTTCATTCGGGAATTGCTGAAGCAGCCGGGCCGTGAAATTATCGAAACCCTGGGCGAGCGGGAATTCCGCATCACCAAACGCAATCCGGTCGAAACCATCCGGATCAAGCTGCTGCAACGGCAGGTTGTCCATCAATCCGAAATACTTCCAGTACCGCGACAACGTCTGGCCCGGACCAAGTGCGCCGATATAATGGACCCCTGTTTCAAATTTGTGACCATGCCGGCTGAAGGTCTGCAGGTTGCCGCCGGGCTGACTGTGTTTCTCGAGGATGCAGACATTGAACCCTTCTTTGCTCAGGATATACCCGCAAAGCAATCCTCCCAGCCCGGAACCGATAATGATCACATCGAACTTATTCATACCCCGGAGATTTTGGTTCGAATATCGGCGTATCATGGTGCCGCAGTACAAACAGGTTGTTTGACGTGACTTTCTTGTTGTCGATGACCTCCATCGTCAGGCCGTATACTGATGCCAGTGACCGGATTTGTCCGGCTGATGTGAAATAGAGCAGCTTTTGTTTTGACCCGGTTTTATTAAATCCGATACTGGTTGACAGGAATTCTGTTAACACTGATTTCCTGTGGCGGCCGGCCAGGTCGGCGTTGGCTTCCCTGATAAGCACGGTACCGCCCGGTTTGAGGTTTGAGAAGCATTTCCGCAACAATATTTCCTGGTTCCCGGGGGTAAGATAATGCAGTACGTCGCTCAGTAAAAATCCGTCATGCGGAGTGATTTCATATTCGGAAACATCAGCTGCAGCGAAACTTATCCGTTCATTTTTGGAATAGCAGTTTGCCGCCACTTCGATTTTTTCCTCATCATGGTCAATACCGGTGATTAGCCGGTCATCAGAAGTGAACATCAGCATGTATGAAATAAAGCCGTAGCCACAGCCCAGGTCCAGGATGACCCCCTGGCGGGGCAGCAGCCGGTTGTATATTTCGTAGTTGTTTTCAAGCTTCATTTTAACGCGAAAGTACCATTCGAGGACAGGCCCTTTCAGCACATAATTCAGCGCCAGTTTCCGGCGGTAATAGTGTGCATTGCCCTCTTCTGCCTTGAATTGCGCATAGTGTGAAATGTAAAATTGGCGGAACTGCCTTGCACGTTCCCGGTAGGTGAGGCCAAACGATTGATCTTCGGGAGGAACCCTCCTTAAAATTTTCATCCTGAAGCTGTTCGGTCTGCCCCAGAAAGCTCCTTTTTCAAGAAAATCCCCGGTACCAAATACCATTATTGGAAGAATATCAACCTTCAGATTTTCAGCAAGATAAAACGCCCCCCTGTGAAATCGCTGGATGCGCTGATCATCGGACCGGTGAGCCTCCGGGAAGATTAAAATGGAAAAGCCTTCTTCCACCTTTTCCTTCAGCTGCGGGATTATGCTTTCTATTCCATAATCCACATTGTAAAAATTAGCGAGCCTTGCGATCGGCCCAAATATCGGGGATTTGTGAACCCAGGTTGTCGTAAGGATAATTATTTTGGGGTATAACCTCAGGAAAGCCGGCGTTTCGATCAGGCTCTGGTGATTGCTGATGATGATGGCGGGTTTGGTGAAATCTTCTCCGGGTTCATTGCTGAGTTTGCGGTCATAAGCAAATGTAAAGGCGATGTAAGCTTTGGTAAGCAAATTGAATAACCGGTGAAAAATCATCTCTTTTTTCCTGCGTTTCGTGGGCAGGAAAATGTTGATCATTCCTCCCAGGATCATCAGTAAAATGGCAATGGCCACAATGTTTCCCCATGTTACCAGTGTTTTGACAAGGATCCTGGCCGTGACCGGAAATTTATTTTTCTGAACTCTCGACAGGATGGCAATGTTGAAAACCAACGGCTGCAGCACAAACGTGAGCACAACCACCACCGTAATTCCGACGACAGATACACCTGCAATGGATTTCAGGGCGGGATGACCGGCAAAAAAGAGGGCTCCCACGCCGAAAAGTGTTGTGATTGATGAAAGCAGGACCGAAACTTTATACCCGTGCAGATCGTCCTTTCCGGTCTTCAGCGTGTGCTGCAATCCCCGCATCATCAGGATGCTGTAATCAACCCCCAGTCCGAAAATGAAGGAAGAGATGATGATGTTGAAAATGTTGAAACGGTTTCCTGTGAGGCCCATGAAACCAAGGGTTACCAACCAGCTGAGGAACATGGGCATGGCGGTCATCAGACCAAGTCCGAGGCGGCCAAAGGAGAAGATGAGCAGAAGTGTCACGAAAACCATGGACAGCATGACCAGCAAGTCGAAGTCGTGCCTTACATTTTCAATAAACCGCCGGGTTAGAATTTGTTTGTCAAACAGCACATATCGTGTATCTGATTTGAACTGGCTGTAAACCAGGTCTTTTTTGTCTTCGCTTACTTTCAGGATTGTTGGTGCCAGCACCATGTCAGACCTGACTGAAAGCCAGTCCGAAACCATTGGATTGGTCGCAATGTTCAGTTCTCCCGTAGTTAAATGCCCGAATTTGCTTTCCAACAACATAAAAAACGAATCGAATGCATCCGGGCGAAACCCGTATTTTGCGGATTGCTTCATCAGATCCGCTTTCAGCCGGGCAGTCCGTTCCTTTGTCCAGAAGCTGTTCCAGCGTTCGATCTTCACTTGCTGCAAAGAATCGGAGGTAAGCAGGGGACCGGCATTCGAAATACTCTGGATTGTTCCGTCGTCTAGCAATTTTTTGATTTTGCCAGACATGCTTTCCTTGTTCCTCAGTGCTTCTTCTTCCGATTTTCCTATAGCAACAAGATAAAGGTTCTTCAATTTATAGTTGCTGATTTTATCCAGGTCCGATTCTGCCCGGGAAAGTTGCGGTGTAACAAAACTCAGGGCCGACATGTTTTTTTCAAATTCAACATCCCGTGAAAACCAGAAAGAAACGGCAATGATGAACAGTATTATTATCACCAGCCATCCTTTTTTATCATACTGAATCCCAGCCAGTTTGTCGATGAATGTCACCCGTGGAGATTGCTGATCCTGCAGCATTTTCCGGCCCAGGAAATGCGGAAGGAAGACCAGGGTGAAAAGTGCCGCACCTGCAACGCTGAATGCGGCAAACCATCCAAGGTCCTGCAATACGACAGAATTCAGAAACGTAAGACACAGGAAAGCCCCGGCAGATGTAAGGCTGCACAGCACGATGGTGAGTGACATTTCTTTCAGGGTGGCCTCGATATCATGCCTGCTGCGGAAATGGTTGACCAGGTAAAGTGCATAATCAACAATGAGGCCGAGTATTACCGAACCGATTCCCAGTGAGATCGCCGAGATTGTCCCCTTTACCAGGAATAAAACTGCCAGCGACAGTGCCCCGCCGAATAGCGCCGGCAGCAATCCCAGCAATGGAACCCTGAGGCTTTTAAAATACCAGCCGATAAAAAGAAAAATCAGCACCAGTGCGATCAGCAGGGTTACCGTGATGTCTTTCTTTAACTGCTGCGCATTGCACACCGCAACTGCTGTTCCACCGAAGTACTGAACGCTGCAATGAGCATAATTGCCCTGCCGGAGGTTGTGTATTATCTCGTCCATTCCTTTGATAAGCCTGCCATTGAGGGAAGTTTCGCCGGATGGATTAGCCGGAACAACAAATAACATTAAATGACGCAGGTCCTTTGAATAAACACCGCCCTGGTAAAGTTCAAAGTTTTCACCGGCCTTGAATGATTTCAGCTTTTCAAAAGCGATGTTTGTGATTCCAAGGGGATCTTTTTGTATGCGCTTTTTCAGCATCATACTTCCCGGCGACTGAAGGATTTTGTAATCGCTTTCAAGCGAGTTACCGATTATTGACGGAATCAGCAGACTGTCAAGTTTCCTGAAGTCATTTTCGTCAAAAAAAATGGGCAGATGACTTGTAACGGTTTCCATCATTGCCGCCAGATCCTTTTCAGAGGCACGAAAGGTGATGCTGCGAATGATAGAGCTGTCAAAACGGGCGTTTAGTGAATCGACAAACAGTTGACCGAGATTTCCCAGGGCAACAGGATCAACAGGGGCAAGAGTATCATTGAAAGAAATATCAACAACCAGCTTGTCGCTGAAATTGAGATTTTTAACAACGAAACCAAGGTTGTCTGATTTATCCCCGCCGGAGACTGACTGTGAAATGTTTTCTTCGAATTTTATCCGGGAGGCAAGGAAAAATATGGAAATCGAAAGGGCAGCAAATGTGAGGTAAAAGACTCCTCGCCGGGGCCTGAAAAAACGGTAAATATGTATCAGGAAGTCAGACATGATTCTTTCTGAAAACTGACAAAAAGAAGTAGGAGACCGGCCCGAGGCTGACGGCAAGCGCTATGCCGAGGGAGAAACTGCCTATCAGGTATTGCAGGAGGTTTTCCTTGATCCAATTCAGGCTGAAACCCTCGCTGTAACTGATGCCCGAAACATTCGAACCAATGATCCATCCTCCGAGGATATAACTCAGGAAAATGATGAACGGCAGCATCGGAGGAAGGCTGATATTGGAGGCGGCAACTGCGACAAATTTGTTCAGTCTGAACAGGTGTGCCAGCCCGAAAGTTGTTACAATCTGCCAGCCCCAGATCGGGGTTACACCGATGAAGAGCCCGAGGGCGATGGACAATGCAAGCGTTAAATTGGAATCCTTGCTGTTGACGATATACTCTCTGAAAAATTCGCGGACAGATTTTTTCCGAAGTTCCCGGAGGAAAGATATTGGGCGAAACCAGAGCAGGGCCATGAATACCAGGATGCTGTTGGCAATGCTCACACGGGTAAAATCCCTGAATTTCCTGAAGTGGGATACGCGGATCTCCTTCGGGGCGTAGTATACCTTCACCGGAACCGAAAGAACATTCACGCCCCGCCAGGCGAGCCTGACCAGGATTTCAACCTCATACTCATATTTTTTTGATACGATGCATTTGATTTCCCTGATTTTATCCAGCGGGTAAAGGCGATAACCGGTTTGAACATCAGGCACCGTGATCCCGGTTTCAACCTTGAACCAGAAAATTGAAAATTTATGGCCGAAACTGCTCGTTCCGGGAACTTCGTCATTTGTCATGTCACGGGCGCCGAGAATCATGGAATCCGGGTTGTCACCGATCATGTCAAGGAAAGCCGGAAGGTCGTCGGGAAAGTGCTGCCCGTCACTGTCGATGGTTATGGCATACCTGTAACCACGCTCAATGGCATGGCTGAATCCTTGCCGCAAAGCCCATCCTTTGCCCGTATTGCCCGCGATATTTATCCTCTGAATGCCGGGATACAGGTCCAGGATGGCACTTGTCCTGTCGGTAGACCCGTCATTGACGACAATCACATCTTCCGAATACTGCAAAACCCCGTCAATTACCCCGGCTAAAGCATGATCATTGTTGTAAGTCGGGATGATGATGCAGCATTTTAATGAAGCGAATTTCAGCCGCACCCGGGGTATATCAGGCATAGGAATGTTCAATGATCAGCATCAGGTTTATGTTCCTCAACAAAAGTACTAAAAAACAGCTAATTTTGGACCATGAAAATCCTCCTGATCAATCCTCCGCGGTCGCCGGAAAACAACATACTGAAGTTTGCCCCGGAAGAGGCAAAGCGCTTTATCCATAAAAAACTTATCGGGCCTCCTTTGGGACTTCTCACCATTGCAGCCGCCGTGAAAGATCACGATGTGACTGTTTTTGATACCAAGGGCGAATATGACCTGGTGCCCGAAACACCGCCACTGGATGTACTGGTGAGAATGCTCCTTGATAAGCATCAGCCTGATCTGGTTGGCGTTACCGCCATCACATCCGAATTCGATTTTTGCATTGATATCTGCCGGACCGTAAAAGAGGTTAACCCCGCAATCCTCACTGTTGCCGGTGGTCTGCATGCAACACTCTGCCCGGGCGATTTTACTGATCCTTCGTTCAACATCATCATCCCGGGACAATGTCCTCATATTTTCCGGGAAGTGGTCAGGGTAAAAGAAGAAGGCGGCCGGTTTGACTCCATTCCCGGGATACTGATTAATTCGGGCGGAATATTGACAAAAACGAATGGCAAACCTGCTCACTGGGATGCTGCAGATGCCGATTACCTGATGCCCGACCGGAGCCACCTGAAGCGCTGGATTGAAACCTATAAAGTGGGAAACAGCCCGTTTCCAAGTACATACGTGTATACTTCCCTCGGATGTCCTTATAAATGCACTTTCTGTTCCATCTGGACCCAGTTCAAAGGGAAGTATTACCAGCGTACGGTGGAAAGCCTCATCACAGAATTGAAGACCATTGATGAATACCCGGTCGTCCGGTTCGCCGATGCCAACACCGTCGTCGATGAAAAATTCATGCTTCACCTGTTTAAAAGGATGGAGGAGGAGGGGATCAGGAAGACCTTCGTCATGGATATCCGCGCAGATGTGGCGGCCAACCGGCCCGACATCATCGAACGGCTGGCCCGCGGAGGATTGAAGGTCGTCATCTGCGGGTTTGAATCATTCCGCGATGAAGAATTGAAAAAGTATCACAAGGATTCACCTGCCATCGACAACCAGGAAGCAGTTAAAGTCTTCGAAAAAAACGGGATCATGGTCCGCGGAAATTATGTTGTTCCCCCCGATTATACTCCCAGGGATTTTGAAGCGCTTGCCGAATATGCCGACAGAAACCGTGTTGTGTATGCGGGGTATACCGTCCTGACTCCCATGCCGGGAACGATATATTACCAACAGGTTAAAGATCAAATAATTGATCATAATTACCGGAAGTATAACTTCTTTAACTCCGTAATGAAAACAACCTTGCCGCATGATGAGTTTCATACCCGGATCGGGAGTTTGTGGCTGATAAAAAAGGGGACGGACGTTATTTAATTTATGACGGGTAAAGAGTAACGGGTGACAAGTGACAATTGACAAGTTACAAGTGACAAAACAAAGAATAGAGAGGAATGAAGAGGGTTCTGCTGATTAATACCAATGTGGAAAAGGCTCCGTATCCGGTGCCGCCGCTGGGCTTATGCATGCTGGCGGCTGCGCTTGAAGGGGAATATGAAGTGGAGATCTACGATGGTGTTTTTAATGAAGGCAGGAGCCTGGTTGCCATTGTTCGGGAATTCAGCCCCGATTTCATCGGCTTCAGCATCAGGAACATCGACGATGTGGTGATGGACAGGGCAATCTTTTATGTGGATGGCATCATGGAAAAGTTCATCCTGCCGGTGAAGGCCGTCACGAACGTCCCGATTATCCTGGGAGGAAGCGGATTCAGCATTTTCCCGGCAGAAGTGATGAAGATGACCGGGGCAGATTTTGGAATTGTCGGCGAAGCCGAGACCATATTGCCGGCCTTGCTTGAAAAAATTGACCAAAAGGCGGATACCAGCGATATTCCCAATCTCATCACTCCACCCAATTTCGAAATTCAGAAAGGATCTGGTTTCAGGTTTCTGAAACCAGTCCCGGGCAGGTTTCCGGATATCGACCGCCGGATTGATTTTGCACCGTACCGGGACAAAGGTGTTTACTCCATTCAGACGAAACGCGGATGCTCTCACGGCTGCGTCTATTGTACATATCCATTGATTGAAGGCCGGAAATTCCGAACACGTGCAGCCTCCGATATTTCCGATGAGATAGAACAGGCGCATGACCGGCTTGGCCACATAACCTTTGAATTTGTCGATTCGACATTTAACGACCCAAAGGGTCATGCCGAATCGATTTGCCGGGAAATCATCAGCAGGAATATCAACGTGCGGCTCAGGACCATGGGCATCAATCCCCGCAACACCAGTGATGAATTGTTTGAACTGATGATCCGGGCCGGTTTTGTGCAGATCGATGCCACTCCCGACAGCGCCTCTGCCGAAATTCTTGATAATCTTGACAAAGGGTTCAACCTTCGAGAAGTTGAAAACATGGCCCGGCTGATCCGGAAGCATGACATTCCGACCATGTGGTTTTTTCTGTTCGGAGGCCCAGGCGAGAGCGTGAAAACATTTGATGAAACACTTGATTTTATTGATAATTTCATCAATCCTGCCGACCTGGTTTACATGAATGCGGGCCTGCGGATCTATCCCGGGACGCCATTGTATAAAATTGCAGTGGAAGAGGGCAGGTTTTCGGCAGACCGGTCAATTTTCCTGCCACCCGCATATTACTATTCCGGGCAACTATCCAAGTCTGATCTCGATTCACTGATCAGGAAAGCCTCCGCAAAGCGCCATAACTGCATTGCAGCCATGGAAACTGCACCATCGAAGGAAATGATTTCTGAAGCCATTGAAATGCGCAAAAAGGATCAACTGGATGAACCCATGTTCAGGTCACTGCTCCGTGTCAGGGCAGCATGGAGGGCAGCGGGGAAAATCTGACCCCGTCAACAAACCGGGCATTCTTGGTCAATCCGGTGGAAGGACCGCATTCCGCGTATCGTGCAACTTGTTTTTCGCGCATTACCTGCATGGTGCTGAGCCAATTGAGTGGATGAAAAAGATTCCTTGAGACCTCCTGCATGATTAAACCGGGAGTTGACAGGAAAATTTGATCAATGAGGGAAATTACTGGTGTTAGCGGAGTGCCGATTTCCAGGTGGACGATTTGCCGGGCAAAATCCATTGCACCCTCCTCCAGGTAGCTGGAATGATACGGTATGCTCACACCCAGGTCCCGTGTGTGCAGGGCTCCTTCTTCTTTTGCAAGTTCCATGAGTTTCTGCAGATCGTCGCGGTAACCGGAAACCACGAACGAGTGCGAAGCATTCTGGTTGGTTATTTCCACCCGGAGGGAAGCCTGGTCAATAAGTTGCTGAATGTCCTTATTATCAAGCCCGATAAGTGTTCCCATACCAAACTTCCTCTCCTTCAAACTCTGGAAAAGTGAGCGGTACGCCTGTCGGATCAGTTCCAGCCCGGTAGCGAAACTGATCGCTCCCGAGTCGAAAAGTGCAGCATAAATCCCCATGCTGTAACCTGCCGTAATGACAGGAACTACATGATGTTTACGGAATAGGCCGGAAACAGCACAACTATAGGTATACGTGACGTATTGCGTCCGCAATTCATCATCGAGGAATGTATTCCCGGCAAAACTGAAACCGGCCAGTACCGGATCAAATTTTACAGCCTGCGAAAGCATCGCATTGAACTGATCTGAAAAACCGGGCATGAATTGCCCGGGATGATCGGTGTAATCGCTCGCAAAAGCAGGGAAAACGAATGCTACATGATTATCTGACAAACTGATATCTCAATTTATTGATCTATGTCCAGAAGCCGGTTTTCATGTTCTATGATAAGCAATTGCATTTCAATCAATTGCCCGATCGTTGAAACCGGGTGTTTAACAGCATATTTGCCAATAATTTTCAACTCGATATTGAGGTTGTATTTCTTCTTGAATATCTCAATCAGCTCCAGGAACATCAGGGAATCTCCATCGAGATCGTTGATGATACTGGTATTATCATTGATTTTGACAATGTCAACTTCACATTCTTCGGCAAAAAAACTGTAAACGATCTCTTTGACTTCACTCCTTATTTGTTCTGTTATTGTTGCCATAGTATCTTTACTTTTTTGCAAAAATAGTTTTTTTTTTACAAAATGTCAGCCTTTGTATTTTTTTAGAACCAGTGTTGCATTATGACCGCCAAATCCAAATGAGTTTGACAATGCGACGTTGATATCGGCCTGTCTCGAGGTGTTGGGAACAAAATCGAGATCCAGGTCGGGGTCCGGCTGATGGTAGTTTATGGTAGGGGGGAGGATCCCGTATTCAAGGCTCAGCGCCGTAATGATGGCCTCAATGGCTCCGGCGGCGCCTATGGTATGGCCAAGCATCGACTTTGTAGAGGATACCGGGATTTTACAGGCCAGTTCGCCGAACACCCTTTTAATGGCCATGGTTTCATAGCGGTCGTTCAATTCTGTGGATGTTCCGTGTGCATTGATATAACCGACATCCTCCTTTGTGATCCCGGAGTTCATGATGGCCTTTTCGATGGTCTTTGCCATTCCTTCGCCGTCTTTCATCGGTGCCATGATGTTGTACCCTTCGCTGGTAAGTCCGTATCCTGCAATCTCGGCATGAATGCGGGCATTTCTGGCACGGGCATGCTCTTTCGACTCGAGCACAAGCACTCCCGCTCCTTCACCAATTACAAACCCGTCGCGGTCCCTGGAAAAGGGCTTGCTGGCTGCTTCAGGAGGGTCGTTTGCAATGGATAGTGCATACAGGGCGTTAAATCCCTGGATTTCTTCGAAATTTATGATGGAATCCGCACCCCCGACGATGACAATATCGGCCTGGCCGTTCTTTATCATGTCATACCCGAAAGCAATTGCATAGGCAGAAGATGCGCAAGCCGTATTGACGGCAAAGTTCGGCCCCTCCAGCTGGTATTCCAGGGATATCCATGCCGGCATCGAGTTGGTCATGGTTTTAAAGACCGTATTCTGCGGTGTTGTATCCTTTTCAGTGCTGGAATTCCCGGTATTTACAACCCCCATGATGACGCTGCACCGCGTGCGGTCGGTATGTTCAAAATCAATCCCCGAGTCGGCCACGGCAATTTTTGCCGCCGTGACACACATCCTGGTGACCCTGGTCATCTGGCTTCCGGCCCGTTTTTTTATATGAGTGCGTGACAATTCTTCAAAATCCGGTGATACTTCCGCTGCAAACCGGGTTGCCAGCGTACTGGCATCAAAAAGGGTGATATTTTTAACACCGCTTTTACCGTCAACAATGTTTTTCCAGTTTTCTTCCAATGACAACCCGAGGGATGAGATCAGGCTCATCCCTGTAATCACTACTTCTTTTGACATCCGGCTATTTATTTCTGTAAACTTTTAGCCCACCTGCAAACCATTTCTTTTTCGGCCTGGGTAGGGACATCATTTGGATTGTTGGCACACCATTTTTTTTGTGGCATGCTTCCCTTGGTAAGCACTTTGCACATTGCCTGGGCTTTCGAAAACTGCTTTTCGGAATCGTATTTGTCCCATGACGAGAAATTTATCTTGCCTTTTGCCATGAAATTCCCATCATCGGCATGACAATCCATGCAGGCTCTCTGCACCATTTTGTGAATGCTGTCTGGCAAGGGTGTTCCAGGACCGGCAGACTCGGACTTTTTAGAACCGGCTGCTGTTTGAGGCTGGAATACCAGGACAGCGGCAATTATAATACTCACCGAAAGGAGAGATAACAAAGCAACTTTTTTCATAGAATCAGGGGTTTTATTTTTACAAAGGTATGCCGAATTGAAGTTGAAATAAAAAATATTTTTTACGCTGAACTATTCAAAAGGTCCTGTTGTAATATCGAAATATTCCTTGATGGCAAAGTTTGCATCTTCCGTTGAAATATTTGCACTTGCAGTCATGCTCTTTGCAGAGGATTGCCATGTTTTACGGAGGTGATCAATAATTTCATCAGCATTCGCAGGTGCTTCACCGGTAAATGCTTCCATGGGATAATCGAAAAATCCGCTTTGCATTTTTACGCCAAGCCTGCCCTGTGCAACAAGTGCCGACAAGGTCTCGATCATAAGAGAATAATGAAGTTTGTCCGTGTAGCTGCGGGTATAATTAAGGATCGACGAAAGCATGGTGTCGAGCCCTACGCTGTCGCAGAAATCAAAAACGCCAAAAGGAAACAGCTTGTCTTTTACGAGATGGTCCATCTGCAGGTAGCTGCAATTGCCGGAGTTAACGATAATCAGGGCTTCATTCTGTACGTCCAGGAATATCCTGTTGAGGATGAAACTGTTTTTCGCATCAAGTTTGATGTACCTGCGATCGATTCTGTTCAGAAAGGACCCGACTGCCGCAATAGTTTCAGCAGTTGTATTTTCAGAATAGGTAAATTCGACAATATTTTTAATAGAAACCGGGTAAAAGAAATGAAGCCCGGTGAATTGTCCAGCGCGCCGGCCTTCCGGTGCAATTTCCGACGGATTGATTGATGAGGAATTTGATGCGAAGATCGCTTCAGGCTTAACGATCTCATCCAGTTGTAAAAACAGCCTTTTCTTCAGCTCCAGGTTCTCCGGAAGCGCCTCGATGACAAGGTCGCAGTCATGCAATGCGGCAGGATCCTTTGTGATGACGGTTCCCGTCAGTGTTTCAAACCGAAGATTGTCGATGATTCCCGCGTCCAGTGAACGTTTGACACGCTTGGCAAACTGCCTGATAAGTTTATCCGTATCGGCCTGCGGACTGCAAACCCAAACCAGGTCAAGTTGAAAGTCAAGCAGGTAATGAAAAATCCCGGCACCCATCTTCCCTTGCCCGACAATTCCGACTTTGTTGATTTTCAGCTCATTGTTCATTGCTCTTTCCTCCAGGCTCCCTCGTCCTGGTCCATCACAATTTTGCGATATTCATTCATGTTCCGCTGATGTGCCCTGATATGGCGGTTATATCCCAGCATTGACAAAAGAAAACCGAGACCTTTGTCAATTGCGATCTGTTTGGACCGGATGAGGTTTATGATAAATCTGAACAATTTCTTTTTGTCCGGATCACGTGTGAGCACAAATTCTTTGAAAGTTATCCAGGAAAGCCGTGCCTTCATGAATGCTGAGATATCTCCCCCGGGCCGTGTAAACGCACCATTCGCCAGCAGCGCCTCGCCTTTCCTGCGGATTGTTTCAAACGAATACAGCCTGGCAACGGTTTCCATGTATTTGTCAAATATTTCAATTTGCGACATATTCATGTAGTGCAGGGTCGGGAAGTGGCCAACACCCAGTTCGGGGTCGCATGCCATCAGCCGCCCTTCTTCCTTTAATTTCCGGTGGGTCTCCGTACCCGGAGGGGCATTCAGAAGGTGCAGGTTTACATGGGGAAGGTTGTGCAGCATGGTGAAATCGAAGATGCGGTCGAATTCTTCGAGGGTGTCATTGTCGAAACCTACGACAAAGCTGGCATTGATGTGGATCCCGGCTGCGTGTATTTTATCAATGGCTTCTGCATAGATGCTGCCGCCCCGATTATGGTGTTTTTGCGATTCATCCAGGCTTGCAGGGTTCAGCGATTCGAAGCCGACAAGAATGTTGAAACACCCGGCCTCCGCCATTAAACTCAGAAGTTCGTCGTCGGTTGCCACATCCAGGCTGCACATGCATCCCCATGATATCCTGAGGGGAATGATGGCCCGCATGAGTTCCTTTGCATATTTTTTGTTGATGGTGAGGTTGTCATCGACAAAGAAAAAATATTTTGAAGGGGCTGCTTTAATCTCTTCAACTACGTTTTCGATCCCGCGATAGCGCATCTTCCTGCCAAAATTTTTGGAAACGAGACAGAAGTCGCAGTTAAAGGGGCATCCGCGTGAAACCTGGATCGCCACCTGGAAAATACGGTCAACATTCACCAGGTCCCAGCGGGGAGGCTTCTGGGCTTTATAAGGAACATACGTCTGTGATTCGTAAACCGGCTGCAGGTCTCCCTTTTCAAAATCAGCCAGTGCCTGCTCCCATTTCCCTTCCGCCTCGCCGGCAATAACACAATCCCCGTGCTTAAGGGCTTCATCCTGCATGAATGATGCGTAGGGACCGCCGTAAATAACCTTGCTGCCCAGGGAGCGGTAATGATCGCCCAGTTCAAATGAACGCCTGCCTGTCGCAGCCAGCGTGGTGATTCCGACAACATCCGGTATGAGGTTCTTCGGCAGGTCTTCAATCTCCTCATCAAAAATGCGGATATCGTAATGATCCGGCGTTAGCGCAGCAATGGTGGGCAGGGCCAGTGGAATCATCAGCCTTTTCTTTCCGAACATCTTCGCCATTTCACTGTGCGCAGGGTAATTCACGAATCTCTGTCCCGGAGAGATCAGGAACAATGTGTATTTGAATGCCTGTCCGCCTGTCCGCCTGTTTACCATTGTCTCATAATATATCCCGCCTGCATGAATTTACTCACCTCCGTCACGAAACTGAGGATGACGTCGCCTTTTTCAAGTTGTTCTTCTTTCCGGATCCTGTCCAGGCATAGCAACGCCATCGGCGGACCAATATATCCCATGGAGGCCATTTTTGAATAAAGTGTCTTCCGGTCGATACCCAGTCCGGCGCATTCGTCCATAACCAGTTCCGAAATGTGCTTTGACGGGAAGTTAACCTGGAAATATTTTATCTCATCCGGATTTACCGGGTGTTTGGCAAGCATGCGTTTTAACCCCTTCAGGAAGACCGATCCGCCGGGTTCATGAAAATTTTCACGCAGCTCTTCCTGGAACATCTGGGCCAGGTGATGGTATCCCAGTTCGAATTCCTCCCTGGGATTCATGTAATAGGCAGGCCGTTTGTTCCCCATCGCCGGGGGTTTTAAACCGCCAACGGACTCAATGTAGTTGTATTCCACAAAAAGCCCTTCCTTGCAGGTATCTGAAGCCTGCAGCACGATAGCCGCAGCGCCGTCGCTCAGGAAATATCTCAGGAAAAGTTCCTCCTTTTTAACCAGGGGCTGATTATAATATTCGGCAACAAGTTCCGAAGAGGAGATGCCCGAGGAAATGACCAGGGCTGTTTTATACCGGTTGTTCCGGATGAGGTCGGCCCCCAGGAGTAACGCTTTGTATGCCGAAGTGCAGTTGGCATGAACTGAAATTTCAGCACATTGTTCAATGCCCAGGCTTTCCTGGATGCGCACGCTGGCCGTCGGCATCTGGTCCTGGTGTGCGCTGCCGTATACGATGAGGTCGATGTCTCCCGGCGTCATCCCGGCATCCGCCAGCGCTTCCGCAGCGGCTTTTACGGACATGGTAACATTGTCCTCCGTAAACTTCCTTGTATCCGGATCCAGAGCAAAATGATAATACTCCACCTCCAGCAATTCCTTCATCAGCAGTTTGATACGACCGAGCCATTTCCTGATTTTATCCGGGGCAGCGGTGAGTTCCCCGAGGTAACGGTCTACATCATCGGCAGGTATGGGATTTCCGGGAAGAAAAGAGCCGCTGCCGGCAACTTTAACAAAAATTTCGCGGTTATCCGGTAGCATGAGAAGGTTTTAAATATTTGAACAGGCAGGCGGCACGGTCAGACAGATGCACTCCTGCAGGTAAACTTTTGGCAAATGACAAGGAGAGTGGAAGAACTTCCCCCTTAGGAACGACAGCATCCACAAGGCCCATTTCCAGTGCGTCAGCAGCGGAGAAGGTAATCCCACGCAGGATGATCTCAACGGCCTTGGCCTTCCCGGCAAGGGCGGCAACTCGCTGTATTCCTCCAAGCCCCGGCATGAGATTAAAAGTTGACTCAGGCAGGCCAAGCACTGCATCGTCTGCGCAGAATCTGAAATGGCTGAAAAGCGCCAGTTCAAATGCCGAACCGAGGCAAACGCCGCGAATGGCCGATATCACAGGTGTTTTCAATTGCTCAAGCATGACAAATGCACGGTAATTATCAAGCATCTTCTGATCGTCCAGGTTTACCAGCAATTCGCTGATATTGGCACCGGATGAGTAATGCCTGCCGCTTCCGCTGATGATGATGGCTTTCAGTCCGTCTGTCTTCGAAATGGTTTGCACCAGGAGCTGCATTTCTTCAAAGAAACCCATGGTCATTGTGTTTGATGGCGGCTGGCAGAGCGTAATCCTTCCGATTCCTTCTTCGATGGTCCACTGGATTGTCACGTATCAGGCCTCCTCTGTTTTACGGCGTTCCGCTTCATACCGTGCAAGTTGGCAGAACATCCGTGTTTCCTCTCTCATTGCTTCATCCTGCGGCAGTTCAGATGCATTTTTCAACGCCTTCATGATGGACTTTATCACACTGACCGGCCTGTCACCGGTCATTTTTTCCATCAGGGTCATGGAATATTCGAATGCCTGGTCTTTTGGGGCTATAAAATCAATGAATCCTAATTTCATAGCTTCCGAAGCACTGAGCATATCCCCGCCGAGAATCATCTTTGCTGATTGAGCAAATCCGGTAAACTCCCGTATTGTCGAGGTTCCTCCCATCCCCGGCATAAGGTTATGATTTACTTCCGGAAAGGCAAGAAGTGCATTTTCTGAGGCGACCCTGATATGACAGGCGAGCGCGATTTCAAGCCCGCCACCGAAACAAACCCTGTTGATGGCAGCAATCACTGGTATATCAATGTTCCGGATGCGATTCAACAGGTTCAGTCCATCCTCCATCATCGCAGACAGGACGCCCGGATTCTCACTTGCCTTAAAAATTGCAGTCAGGTCGCCGCCTGCCGAAAAGTTTTTACCGTCACCCCGTATGATCAGTCCTTTCAGCGAGGCCGGAGCCATCCACTGTTCGAAAAGATCTGCAGGAATGAACTCAGGAGATGCAAGTTGGTTTGATGGCGGGTCAGACAGGGTGATTACACCGATCGAATCATGCAGTTCAAACTTTACCTTATCAGTATTATTCATTCAACCCTGCGTTTAAATTTGTGCGAGAATCTCGGAAGGAACATCCCTGGGGATTCTGTTCTTATCAATAAAAATCAATTTAGTTGTAGCCCGTGCCGATGACAATCCGGTTGTGAGATTCATTATTTTTTGCTGAAAAACCAGGTATGGCTTTTCGGGCACGCAGAAGGATTCGATCCGCAACTCATCGAAAAGCCGGATTTCCCGCTGGTAGCGGATATGCACATCGGTCACGACAGGCAAATTATCATTCTCTTTTAAAAAGGAATACAAATTCAGTTCCCGGAAGAATTCCCAGCGGGCATGTTCGAAATAATTGAGATAAACCGCGTTGTTGATGTGATTGTAGGAATCAAGTTCATACCCGCGCGCAGTAAACGATACGATGCTTTTTTTTTGCATTATGCAGCAGATTCAAATTTGCCCTTGAATTTAAAAAACACCAATGATCCCGATCCGATGGAAGCAGTTACAGAAATTTGTTTTTCGCCAATGGGTTTTATAAGGATGCTGAATTCGAGGATGGAGTTCTGCATGGGATTGATCATTGAAAGAAATTTGATGTTGTCCGATTCCCTGAGATTCAGCGCCTGGCTGCAGGCGTGTTCCGCCAGTTCCTTTACCATTTGAACCTGGCATACACCCGGAACTACGGGATTTCCGGGGAAATGCCCGTTGTAAATCGGATGGTTTATGTTAAGTGAAACGGTAGCAAGGGATTGTTGCAGGTTTGCTTCTGATTCATCAGTTGTAAAAGATTGAATATCAAAAAAATTGCCCTCCAGCATCCGGATCGTGTTTTATAAATGATTAGCCGACAAAAATAGGGAAAAATTTGACCCGATATAAAAAAGGAAACCCCAAATAAGCTGGCGCTTTTTGGGGTCTCACAGGGAGCAAAGTTTCTAAACCAACCACAATTTAGAAATGCTTCTTTCGGCCGACAGGGTCTGGCCTGTATATGCAATGTTAATTTTGTGCAATGAACAGTATTCCTCAATTCTATTTTCCGAATACTTTTCTGTAAAGATCGTACCTGTCAAACATCTGCGCAATTGCGGATATTCGTAATTTTCTTTTATGGTAAACCGTAATAAAATTATTTATATTAATTGTTTATTATACACAATATCAGTATATAACGAAATTGACGTGGCGTGAATCTTTCCCGCCGCGAAAACCTGAATTCGGATGAATTGTCAGAACACCCGGAGTTTTGCATGAAAAATCAGCGTCATTGTTGTCTGTTATTTCATGAATCGGAGCAGTTCATCGCCGGTGCCGATCCTGTAACCTTCCGTCAGAAAATGGATCACCCGTTTTTTATCCAGGAAAATAACAACAGGAAGGTTTTTCATCCCCCTGGATTTTATTTTTATGTCGGTCGGTTTCACCGGGAAGGCAGACAGGTAAGTATAGGTAATATTTTGAGGAAGCGACTGCGCCTCACTCCTGGTAAAAGATTTCATCTGCTCTTCGGTTTGAAGAACGATAAGAAATTTACCTTTCCATTTCCCGAAATCATTCTTCTTCAGGCGCAGGTCTGCCAGGAAATGTTTTGTAGGCTCCTTGTCCGGCTCAATCCATGCCACAACCAGATCCTCCGGCGGCAACTTACCGCAGAGTTCGGAATTGACAGTGCCGGATTCGGAAGGAGGCAATTGATTTTTTCGCAGTTCGATTTTTTGGGTTGATGTTTCACCGGCTTTAACTTCAAAAAAGGTGAGTTTTGCCATGACCGTGCCGTCCGTAATCCGGGTTCCGGTAACCATGAGGCAGGGGCCGGCAGGAATCTCCAGGGTGCAGGGATAGTTTTGAACCAGGGGGCTGCCTTCATAATCAAGTGTTCTGAAGAATCCGTCGTGGTATTGCTCAATCGTGTAATGAGTAGTGTATTCGGGTTTTTTGTCATTGGAAGGCGGATTGAGAAGAACTACGGTGCCTTTCTTCCCTTCGTTTTGCTTTTTTTCAAACAGGTAAACATCCTTCCATGTGCCGCCATCCTGGTACTGGGGAACTTTTGTTGCAGCGTCCAGCCTTGCAGGAATACCGAAGGTACGGCAAACGGCTACAAAACAGATGTCGATGGAGTGTCCGTCAGCCACCCTGAGTTCATAAACACCGATTGGCGTAAGCGGGGCACGGCTGTAATTTGCGCTATTGTCAGGCGTGATATTTTTACGCAGCCAGCCGGCTATTTCCTGCGGGTTTTTCCTGGAAGCATTGATGAAGCCGGTGTCGAAAACAGCCAGGAATAAGGCTCTGAATGGTTTTAAGAATTCGTTGTCAACCCTTGGGGATAAAATATATTTATTGAATTCATTCCTGGCTGTGGTCCCCGGACGATATTTCTCAGCATGGTTGATATTGTCGAGCAGTACTGCAGTGTCGATATCGCGAAGGTCTTTTTCAGACAGATTTTCAAACAATGGAAAAATAAGCCGGCGGTTTTCCGCGGAGGCTTGTGTGACGAAAGATGTTAATTCACGCCAGTTTCCATAGCATTTATGAAAATAATACCATAATGAGTCGGGGTTCAGATCAACAAGTTTTGCAAATCGAACGGTTTTGGAAGAATCGATGAAGGTGTTCTCATAGCTTTGCCGGAGCCCGTCCTCAAAGGCCAGCCGGTCGCTGTTGGCTTTCTTTGCCGAATCGCTGACAGTTGCCGTAATCTCAGTTTCAACCGGTGGAACCAGGTCGATGCTGACTTCCGGGGATGGACCGGGGAAATCAGACAGGTGGATAATGACGGTATCCTGCCGGCGGACATCGATGTTTTTATACCCGAAGTTTCCATTTTTTGCGGCCCACACCAGCAAGTCTCCGTACCCGGTAGTAAAGGAGCATGTTCCATGTTTATCCGTGAATGTCCTGAACATCGGATAAAATTCCGCATAATTATATAGCTGGAATTCAACACAGGCACTGTCCGAAGGCTTTCCAGACCGATCGACCACCCTGGCATGAATTTTTTTAACCGGGGCATAATTTGCCAGGACGTTGATCCTGGTATACAGCGGATCTTTCTGTAAAACATCTTCAGGTCCTTCGTAGTCGCCAAAAACTGTTGTGTTGACCAGCATCGCCCTCCTGGCAGGCTTTGTGAACCATGCAACGTCAAGATCAACGTCAGGTTCACATGCTCCGATGAAATGCCATTTTCCGTCCACCCACACTTCGACCCAGGCATGGTTGTCATCGCTGTGGGCCCATCTCGGGGTATAACATTGCCTGGCCGGGATGCCAACTGATCGCAGGGCGGCAACGGTAAATGTCGATTCTTCGCCGCAGCGGCCCCAGGCGGTTTTAACAGAGGCGAGGGGAGAGGAGGTACGGCCATCGGAACCACGGTACGTAACCTTTTCATGGCACCAATGGTTGACTTCAAGGACAGCCTCTTTCATCGGAAGTTTTTTCAGCCGGTCTTTCAATTCTGCAAAAAACACCCATCGCGAAGAATCCATGTTCTCGTTGTTCACGCGCATGGGCAGCACGAAATGCCGGAAGATGTTCTCCGGAACCGTTTTACCCCAGCTGAAACTGTCGCGGGCAGCAAACGACGACCGAATGTTTTTCAGAAAAAAATCTCCGTCATAGTCGGCCAGATCGCTCAGGGAACTGTAGGCATAGATAAATTTCAACGCTTCTGTTTCCCTGGTAGTGAGATACTGGTTGAAAACACCGAAAAGCTGCTTCGAACGGTTTTTGGCCAGTTCCTTTTGTTTTTCGAATTGAGTTTCAACCTTTTTCCGGTAAGTGTTGTCCGTGATAAAATGATCGTTGGTGCAGCCGGAAAGCAGGAGCGCGGCCAAAACACCATAGTAAAGCAGTCTTTTCATAGTCGGGCGTAAAGTTTAAGCATCATCATTCAGGTCATGAAAACTTATCAACAAACGTATTACTTTTTGGGGAATTGGTGATTAAGCATGGCAGGAATTATTGTTTGTTGCCGGAATTTGACTGGTATTTTTGCCACAATAGGCACATTAGGGCACAATAGGAGACACAATAGAAAAATAGGAATTATGATTACACAGAAGAGCATAAACGAAATATCACACGTCATAATTGGGTCTGCCATTGAAATTCACCGCGAATTGGGACCAGGCTTGCTTGAGAGCGTATATGAAAAATGTTTAAGGCATTTACTGAATAATCAAGGGTTAAAGATAGTCTCTCAGCAGAAAGTGCCTGTACAATTCAGGGGACTGTATTTAGATTGCGATCTTCGCTTCGATTTACTGGTTGAAGATTTAATTATTGTTGAAATCAAGGCTGTTGAATATATCCTGCCAATTCATGAAGCACAATTACTGACTTACCTCAGATTGCTTGAAAAACCTAAAGGAGTATTGATAAACTTTAACTGCATGAATATTTTCCGGGAGGGCCAAAAAACATTTGTTAATGATTTTTTCGCACGATTACCAAAGGGATACTAATGTGATTTCTAATGTGTTTTCTATTGTGTTTCCTATTGTGCCCTATTGTGCCTATTGTGTTTAATACCCGACAGTGAACCCCTCATTGCTCCCGATAGGAATCTCAACAGTCCGCTCTTTTGTTGACTTCAACTTCACGGAATAGTCTTTCCCATCGCAGCGCACGGTCATCAGGTCGTCAAATGAATGCAATACGAGCCGCACAGAGGTGAACCTGGAAACATAGGTCCCTTCTGGTTTTGAAAAAACAATCTGCTTCCGGAGAGGATCGAACGTGATATTCCTGCGGTAAAATTGCCCGTTTTCATATTGAAATGTGGCTCCGTCATCCTCATAATAGACAAATGAATTGGGCTTGTCCCCATTATAGATATGAAGGTCCATGGTCGCCGAAGGTTTCTGGTCGGTATATTGAATATCCGACTGCATCGGGATGATTCCTGAAGCTTTTACGAATACCGGAAGATCGTTAAGAGGTGCGTTAACCGTGACTTCCACCTGCCCCTTGTAATATTCCCCGGTGCTGAACCTGTACCAGCCGCCCGCCGGCAGATACACCTTTGCAGCGTTCTGGTTGGCGGAAACAGGGGCGACAAGGATATTGTCACCAAAAAGATATTCATTCTGGTAACTCCACCAGTAAACCTTCTCATCGTACGTAAAATTGATCGCCAGGCTGCGGGCAACGGGCAGACCGCTAACAGCTGATTCATGGAACGCAGAATAAATGTAGGGCAGAAGCCTGTAGCGTTGCTCAATCATCACTCTGACCTGGTATTCAACGTTGAGCCCAAAAGACCATGGCTCCTTGCTTTTTGTATCCCAGGCCGAGTGATTCCTGAAAAACGGCGTGTAGACTCCCAGCGACATCCATCTTGCATATAGCTGTTCGGACGGGTTCCCCATGAACCCCCCTACATCGGCACCGGTGAAAGAAATCCCCGAGAGCCCCATCCCGGTGACCATGCGTGTTGACAGCAGCATGTGGTCATCTGTAGCTTCATTGTCTCCGGTCCATACTGCAGAATATCGCTGGATTCCGGAATAACCGGCACGGGTCAGCAAAAACGGCCGCTTGCCGTTCAGAAGTTTTTTTGTACCCTCATAAGTGGCACGCGACATTTGAAGTCCATAGATATTATGGGCTTTGGTAATCGGGCCTTTGCGGCCTTCAAAGTCAAACTGCACGATGTTCGGGATGCTCTGGCCCCAGGCACTGGGTTCGTTCATGTCGTTCCAGAAACCTTCTACGCCGGGATATGAAAGCCGGTTAAAGGATGCGCCCCACCATTCCCTCACAGACTCCTTTGTGAAATCGGGGAAATGGCATCGTCCGGGCCAAACGCTTCCAACATAATTCTTTCCGTCGGGGTATGTTGCAAAGTAGCCGTTCGCAACTCCTTCATCGTAGGCAAAATATCCTTTTTCAACCTTGATTCCGGGGTCGACGATCGTCGCGACATGAAAGCCCATCTCCCTGAGTTTACCGATCATGGCTGCCGGCTGTGGAAACCGCTCCTTGTTCCAGGTAAAAATCTTGTAGGCATCCATGTAGTCGATGTCAAGGTAGAGCACATCGCAGGGGATTTTCTTGTCGCGCATCTGCCGGGCGATCGTCATTAACTGGGCTTCCGGGAAGTAACTCCAGCGGCTCTGCTGGTACCCAAGGCTCCAGTAAGGTGGTATGGGCATCCTGCCTGTAAGCCAGGTATAATCCCTGATAATCCCTGCAACTGTGGATGCTCCGAAAAGGTAGTAGTTCATCTCGCCGTCGGCAGCTGAAAAACTGCTGAATTGCTCATCGGTTGAAGCGCTGAAGTTGAACTTTGTACGGTAGGAGTTGTCCAGGAAGATGCCATAAGTGGTTTTCCCGTGAACGCCGATGAAGAACGGTATGCTCTGGTATAAAGGATCGTGGTTGGTGGCGTAGGCCGGAACATCGGAGTTCCAGTTTTCATATGAATTTCCGCGTTTATCGAGATTACCGGTTTTTTCACCCAATCCAAGGAATTTTTCATCAGCGAAAAGTTTTTTGTAGCATGTCACCTCCGTCCCGAGCCATGAAACAGGTAATCCGGGCTGGTCTTCAGATAAAACATCTCCCCGGAGGGTTCTCACAGAAATCCTGAACGGGTTTTTGTAAAGGACAACCTGGAGCGAGTCTGTTGTCAGCAGGGCAGAGTCGCGCTGGTTTGAAATTTCTTTTAGTCCGTCTCCGGGTGACTGGATCACGGCATACGATAAATCATCCTTCCCGGTTGTTCTCGTAACCCTGATTCTTATGACGGTAGGGGTGAAGACCAGTATCTCCGCAACCGCATTATCTGTTGTAATGACGATGCCGTGATCGGTCTTTTTCATGGACTTGACATTCCCGGCGAAGACCGGCAAATCGCTTTGTCCGCCAAATAGTACTTGTGACATTAGCATGAGTAGCAAAATCATCCGGATAGCCATTGCATGTGGTTTTTAAAGGTGTATTACATGGTTGAAAGAACACAAAAATACAATTTCTTGCTGTCATCAATGGTTGCCGGATGAAATAAAGGAAACATTTCCTCCAGTCTTTTTTATCTTTGCATCCTGTAATCTGATTTTTCAGGATACCCTGAAATAAAAAGGTTAACTATTGCCAATCATTAATTTAACAGAAAGGAAACCATGTCATATAACCTGCTGAAAGGCAAAAAAGGAATAATTTTCGGTGCACTGGATGAAAAATCCATTGCATGGAAAATTGCAGTTCGCGCACATGAGGAGGGCGCAGTCTTTACGCTGTCCAACACTCCGGTCGCGATGCGCTTTGGAGAGATCAACCAACTGGGCAGGGATTGCAACGCAGAAATCATACCTGCAGATGCAACAAGCGTAAAAGACCTGGAACATGTGTTTACCAGGTCGATGGAAGTGCTGGGGGGTAAAGTTGATTTTGTGCTTCATTCGATCGGAATGTCATTGAATGTGAGGAAGCAGAAGGAATACGATGACCTGGATTATGATTATTTTCACAAGACTATCGATATATCCGCACTGTCATTCCATAAAATGCTCCAGGTCGCCAAGAAGTTGGATGCTATCAATAAGTGGGGCTCTGTACTGGCCCTTTCATATATTGCTGCTCAGCGAACATTGGTTGGATACAACGATATGGCCGATGCCAAAGCGCTTCTTGAGTCCATTGCCCGCAGCTTTGGCTATATTTATGGCCGTGAGAAGCAGATCCGCATCAATACGATTTCCCAGTCTCCTACGCGTACCACCGCCGGTAGCGGGGTGAAGGGAATTGACGGGTTGCTTGACTTTACTGAAAGAATGTCACCTCTCGGCAATGCAACAGCCGAAGAGTGTGCCGATTTTTCAATTGTCCTTTTTTCCGATCTGTCGCGGAAAGTCACCATGCAAAACATTTACCACGATGGCGGATTTTCAAGCATGGCAATGAGCCATAAAGCAATGACCCAGTATAACAAGAGTCTCGGGGAGGAGGATAATTTATAGCCATTCTTTATACCCTTTTTTTTATCTTTGCTACCCAAAATCCAGGTTCAATTTTAAACTCAATTGATCAATGAAGATATTAGTTTGTATTAGCCATGTTCCGGATACGACCACCAAAGTCAAATTTATTGATGACTTTAAAAAACTGGATACGGCCGGAATTCAGTGGGTCATCAATCCGTGGGACGAATTGTCGCTTACACGGGCACTTGAATTAAAAGATGATACGTCCAATGATATTCAGACTGTTACTGTTGTGCATGTAGGACCTGTTGGCGCTGAGCCGACCATCCGGAAAGCCCTTGCAATTGGTGCGGATGATGCAATCAGGGTCAATGCTGAGCCTTTTGATGCTTATTTCGTGGCTGCTCAAATAGCCCATGTTTTGCAAGGGGCGTCGTATGACCTCATTTTTTGCGGAATAGAATCCAGCGATTTCAATGGCTCCACTGTTGGCGGAATGCTCGCTGAATTCCTGGGAATTCCTTCCGTGTCTTCGGTATCCGGTGTTAAAATTGAAAACGGCCAGGCAGTAATTACCCGCGAAATAGACGGCGGCAAAGAAATTGTAACCGTACCGGCTCCGGTAGTGGCAATAGTCCAGAAGGGGATCGCAAAGGAGCCCCGCATCGCAGCCATGCGCGGAATTATGATGGCGCGCTCAAAACCGCTGAAGGTCGTTGAACCCGCAGGAGTGGAGCCGTTAACGGAAGTAGTTGGCTATGAAATGCCCAAGCCGCGTGCAGCATGTAAATTTGTTGACCCCGAAAATGCCGGTCAGCTTGTTGAATTACTGCAGAATGAAGCTAAAATAATTTAATCGTAACAGATATAATCAAAACCACGATATGTCAGTTTTAATTTTTGTAGAGAATTGGGATGGGAAATTCAAGAAGCTGAGTTTTGAACTCGTATCCTATGGTGCTAAGTTGGCAGAAATGCTCAATACTGATGCGGTTGCCCTTTCTGTCGGCAATGTTGATGGCAGCGAGTTGGAAAAACTCGGCAGATATGGCGCGACCCGCGTTATCAGTGCGATCAGCGATAATATCGACGGCTTCGACAGCCAGACCTTCACCTCTGTCATCGCCGACTTTGCAAAAAAGGAAAATGCAGTGGTTGTGCTGCTTTCCAATAATAATACAGGCAAGGCACTTGCTCCGCGATTGTCTGTTCAGTTGAAAGCAGGTCTTGGCGCAGGCGTCAGTAAATTGCCATTGAGCACCAGCCCTTTTGTGGTATATAAAAAGGTATATTCAGGCAACGCATTCAGCCACCTTGTTATCAAAACGGATATTAAAATTCTGACATTGGCTCAGAATTCATTTGAATTGGTTGAAACTGAAAACAAGGCAGTTGTATCAAGTGTTGCCATACCATGGGATAAGGCTTCCGTTAAAACCAGTGTCAATGAAGTTCAAAAGCAAAGTGGTAAAATCCTTCTGACGGATGCAGATGTGGTTGTTTCCGGTGGCAGGGGCATGAAATCTGCCGAAAACTGGGGTCCGATTGTTGAACTGGCGGAACTTTTAGGTGCTGCTACAGCATGTTCCCGGCCTGTTTCTGACGAAGGCTGGAGGCCTCACGAAGAACATACAGGCCAGACCGGTAAGATTATAGCCCCCAACCTTTATTTTGCCATTGGTATTTCAGGTGCCACACAGCACCTTGCAGGTGTGAGTTCTTCTAAATTCATTGTCGCCATCAACACAGATAAAGATGCTCCCATCTTCTCTGCTGCACAATATGGCATTGTTGGCGATGCCAGCAAGGTTCTTCCCAAAATCGTGGAGGCCGTAAAAGAATTAAAGGGGAAATAGTCCGGCCATGGTTAAACAGCTTGTATTTGCCATTATCCTGCTGGCCACCTTTGGTCTTCTTGGCTATACAGCAAACCGCATCATCGGCTTTTTTAAATTGACCCGGCCGGCATTTCCGGTCCGTGATTTCGGCAGGCGCTTGTGGGTCGTGCTCGATGTGGCAATAGGCCAGACAAAAATATTCCGCAGGCCCGTCACCGGTTTTTTTCATGCCCTGGTTTTCTGGGGATTTTGCGTCATTGCGTTTGGCAGCATTGAAATGGTGATTGACGGGCTGTTCGGAACCGTGAGAATTTTATCGGTGCTTGGTCCGTTTTATAACCTGATCAGTGCATCGGGCGACATTTTCGGATTGCTGGTGGCCGGTTCCATCATCATTTTTTTATTCCGCCGGATATTTCTTCATGTCAAACGGTTTGAAGGCATCGAAATGAAATCCATCTCCCACATGGATGCAAACCTGGCCCTGTCAATGATCCTTGTTTTGATGCTATCGCTCCTTGGAATGAATGCGGCCTACTGCGCCGGCGTTGTGAAATCTGGTGATGTATTGGCAGGTATTTACCCGGTAAGTGGTCATTTGACAGGCCTTTTTGAAGGCTCATCAGTTGTCCGGATAAATTTGATTTATGAAATCTGCTGGTGGTCGCACATTCTGCTGATTTTTGTTTTCGCCAACGTATTGCCGTATTCAAAACATTTCCATGTTTTCATGTCGGTTCCCAATGTTTTCCTTTCCCGCTTGGAACCGTTGGGGAAGTTACCGAATATGGACAACATTACCCGCGAGGTGAGGTTAATGCTAGATCCGGATGCGGTGTTCCCCGGTGATTCTCTGGATACGCCTGTCGAACGGTTCGGTATCAGGGATGCAGAAGATGTTTCATGGAAAAACTACCTCGATTCCCTTGCATGCACTGAATGTGGTCGTTGCACCTCCGTGTGCCCGGCAAATATGACCGGCAAAAGATTGTCTCCGCGTAAGATCATGATGGACGTAAGGGCGAGGATGAAGGAAAAAGGCCCCGGATTGGTCGCCGGCGGAAGGGGATACACGGATAACAGATCGCTGCTGAGGGATTACATCTCCGAGGAAGAATTGTGGGCATGCACAACATGCAATGCGTGCGCCAGGGAGTGCCCGATCAACATCAACCATCCTGTACTCATTGTCGACATGCGGAGATACATGGTCATGGAAGAAGCATCGGCACCCGGACTGATCAAGGGAATGTTCAGCAACATCGAGAACAATGGCGCTCCCTGGCAATTTTCGCAGGAAGACCGCTTGCTGTGGACAAAGGATATAGAATTGAAGGTAAATTAACAAGTCAGGAAGAATGGAAGTGCGTAAAGTCGAAGTCCCGGTAATGGCCGAGTTGCATGCACAGGGCAGGCAACCTGAATTCCTTTTCTGGGTTGGTTGTGCAGGTGCTTTCGACGACCGTTACCAGAAAGTGACACGGGCTTTTGTGAAAATACTGACTTTTCTGGACGTAGATTTTGCGGTTCTCGGGAAAGAAGAGTCCTGTACAGGCGATCCTGCACGTCGTGCCGGGAATGAAATGCTTTACCAGATGCAGGCAATTCAGAATATCGGGATTTTCAACAGGTATGGCATCCGGAAGATTATAACCATCTGTCCGCATTGCTATAACATATTTAAAAATGAGTATCCTGACCTCGGGGCGGATATAGAAGTGATCAACTATCTTCAATTCCTTGACCAGTGCATTCTGTCCGGAAAGTTGAAAATTGATCATGAAGCCTTGTCGGATGTCTGCATTACGTATCACGATCCGTGTTACCTCGGCCGGGCAAACGATATATACTTTGAACCCAGGTCAATCCTGAAGAAGCTGACTTCGAACCTGGTGGAGATGGAACGGAACAGGAGTTTTGCCCTATGCTGCGGAGCAGGAGGTGCCCAGATGTTCAAGGAAGCGGAAAAAGGCGACAAGGAAGTTTATATTGAACGTACGGAAGAAGCCCTGAGGACAAAAGCCAGAATAATTGCTACGGCCTGTCCTTTCTGCATGAACATGCTTACAGATGGAATTAAATATAAGAACAGGGAAGAGGAGATCATGAATTTTGATATTGCAGAATTGATCGTTCAATCGTTAAACCTATAGTTTATTCATAAAACAACAGTCATGGAGAAAAGAAAAGTCCTAAAAAGTGGTGAGTTCCTGGTTGATGAAATTCAAGCCAATGATATTTTTATCCCGGAGCAATTCGACGAAGAGCAAAAAATGATCTCACAGACTATCCAGGATTTCCTGGATACGGAAGTATATCCGAATATTGATCAGATTGACACCCCGGATATAAACCTGATGAAAAGCACGTTGAAAAAAGCAGGTGAACTTGGTCTGATGGGCATCTCCATTCCTGAGGAATATGGCGGGTTCGGGCAATCATTCGTTACCCAGATGCTGGCCGCTGAAACAATTGGGGCAGGTCATTCCTTCTCAGTTGCATTTATGGCGCATACCGGCATCGGTACCTTACCCATCATGTATTATGGAAGCGAAGATCAGCGTCAGCGGTATGTGACCCGTCTTGCCTCCGGCGAATTGCTGGGTGCTTATTGCCTGACAGAACCCGGGGCCGGCAGCGATGCGAATTCCGGAAAAACGACTGCCATTTTGTCGGAGGACGGCACACATTATATTCTGAACGGTCAGAAAATGTGGATCACCAATGCGAATTTCGCGGATACACAGGTGGTGTTTGCAAAGATTGATAAGGACAGGGTGCTCAGCGCGTTCATCGTTGAAAGAAACTTTCCCGGGGTAGTGGTTAACCCTGATGAGCACAAAATGGGGATCAAGGGATCTTCCACCGCACAAATATTCTATAATGACGTCAAGGTCCCCGTTGAAAACCTGATCGGCAAGCGCGGAGAAGGGTTCCGGATAGCACTCAGCATCCTGCACATGGGGCGTATCAAGCTTGGAGCCAACGTTTTGGGAGCATCCAAGAAGGCCATCAACGATTCTGTGAAATATGCCAATGAACGCAAACAGTTCAATGTCCTCATATCCACGTTTGGCTCCATCAAGCATAAACTTGCCGAGCAGGTTATCAAAACGTATGTCCTGGAATGTGCTACGTATCGGTTATGCAAAGATATTGACGATCTGATCCAGATCAATAAGGAAACCGGCATGGATTCCGGAAAGGCCTCCGTAGAGGGTATCAGCCATTATGCGGTGGAAGCAGCCATTTTAAAAGTATACGGATCGGAAGTTCTTGATTTTGTAATCGATGAAGCCGTTCAGATTCATGGCGGAATGGGATACTCAGCTGAAATGGCTGTGGAGAGAGGTTACCGTGACTCACGCATCAACAGGATCTTTGAGGGAACCAACGAAATTAACAGGTTGCTGGTGGTTGACACTGCCATGAAGAGAGCGATGAAAGGCGATTTTGACCTTTTTGGAAAGGCCAATGCCCTGGCAGCTGATCTGAATGCCATCGACGGCAGCAGCAGGAAGGAAGAGTCTTATTTTGAAGAAAAGCGGCGGGTCATCAAAAATCTCAAGAACCTGATTCTTATTACGATCCACGGGGCTTCTGCACGTTTTGAAAAAGGTCTCATTCTTGAACAGGAAGTCCTCAACAACATGACAGATATGATCATGGAGGTCTATTTTGCCGAATCGATGGCATTGAGAATCGAGAAGATGGAAACCATGAAGGGCATTGATCCTGCAGGAATATACCGTGCGATGCTGGATGTGTTTGTTTATGACGCATCAGACAAGATCAGAAAGCCTGCCACCGATGCTGTGAATTCATTTGCCTCCGGGGAAAACCTGGCGACATATAAAAAGGTTATTGAGAACCTGACCAGTGTTCCCGGGGTGAATGTTAAAGATGCCCGCAGAAAAATTGCTGACAGGCTTATTGAGGATAACTGTTATAAATTCTAATCCGGTTAACTGGCCGGATCAGAATTTTCCACAAGTGAGACGGTCACTACGACTTCGTCTTTTTCTGCGATATAATCGACGGTAAGCAGATCGCTTTCGGTGAGTTTGGTTTTAATAATCTCCTCTGCCAGCGTATCTTCGACATATTTCTGAATGGCACGTTTCAGCGGGCGGGCGCCAAATTGCGCGTCCCACCCTTTTTCTGCGATATAATCCTTGGCAGCGGGAGTGATCACAATCTGGTATCCAAGACCTCTTATCCTGTCATACAAGTGTTTAAGCTCGATGTCGATAATTTTATGGATATCTTCGCGCTCCAGCGAGTCAAAGATCACTACGTCATCGATCCTGTTAATGAATTCGGGTGCAAATGCCTTCTTGAGTGCATTTTCGATCACACCTCTCGCATATTCACTGCTTGCAGCCTGCTTTGCAGACGTGGCGAATCCGACACCCTGCCCAAAATCCTTGAGCTGGCGTGATCCGATGTTGGATGTCATGATGACGATGGTGTTTTTAAAATCAACCCTGCGTCCGAAACTGTCTGTCAGCATGCCGTCGTCGAGTACCTGCAGCAAAAGGTGGAAGACATCCGGATGTGCTTTCTCGATTTCATCGAGTAAAACAATAGAGTAGGGGCGCCTGCGGATTTTTTCGGTCAGTTGTCCGCCCTCTTCATACCCTACATATCCCGGAGGTGCACCGATCAGCCTGGAAACGGCAAATTTTTCCATGTATTCGCTCATGTCGATCCTCACAAGTGCATCTTCCGTGTCAAACAGGTATTTTGACAGTACCTTGGCAAGGTGTGTCTTCCCGACCCCTGTCGGCCCGAGAAAGATGAATGTTCCGATCGGCTTGTTGGGATCCTTCAGCCCGGCCCTGTTGCGGCGGATTGCCTTGACCACTTTCTTAATGGCTTCATTCTGGCCGATTACCGAATTTTCCAGTTCGGTTTCCATGTTTATCAGCCGGTCACTTTCGTTCTTCGCAATTCGCTGAACAGGAATTCCCGTCATCATGGCAACCACTTCGGCGACATTCTCCTCGGCAACCGTCTGCCGGTTAAGTTTTGCACTTTCTTCCCATTTTTTCTTCTCCCGCTCGAGGTTGTCCTGCAGTTTTCGCTCGGTATCACGCAGGTCGGCAGCTTCTTCAAATTTCTGGCTGTTGATGGCAAGCATCTTCTGCTTTCTTGTTTCTTCGATGCGGTTCTCAACCTCGATGATTTCCTGGGGAACGTTGATGTTTGAAATATGAACCCGCGCCCCGGCTTCGTCGAGCGCATCGATGGCCTTGTCAGGAAGATAACGGTCGGTAATGTACCTGTTCGTAAGTGTGACACAGGCTTTTATTGCATCATCGGTATAGGTGACAAGATGGTGGTCTTCATATTTTTCCTTGATGTTGTGCAGAATTTCTATTGTTTCATCAGGGGAGGTCGGATCGACCAGCACCTTCTGGAACCTGCGCTCTAGCGCACCGTCTTTTTCAATGTACTGCCTGTATTCATCAAGGGTTGTTGCGCCAATGCACTGGATGTCTCCGCGGGCGAGGGCCGGCTTGAACATGTTGGAAGCGTCAAGCGATCCCGAAGCATTTCCCGCACCCACAATGGTGTGGATTTCATCAATGAAAACAATGATATTCGGATTTTTTTCAAGTTCATTCAGCACCGCTTTCATCCGCTCTTCAAACTGACCGCGGTATTTGGTTCCTGCAACCAGTGATGCAAGGTCGAGGGATACCAGGCGTTTGTTGAACAATGACCGGGCAACTTTCCGCTGAACAATCCGCAGGGCAAGTCCTTCGGCGATGGCCGATTTGCCGACCCCGGGTTCACCGATCAGGATAGGGTTGTTTTTCTTTCTCCTGCTCAGGATTTGTGCAATGCGCTGCAACTCCTTTTCACGGCCTACGATGGGGTCGAGGCGGCCTTCTTCCGCCGCTTTGGTGATATCCCTGCCGAAATTGTCGAGTACCGGTGTTTTCGATTTGGAATCCTGTGGTTTTTTCTGGCTGCCGCTAAAGCCTTTACCACCTTCTTCAGGATCTTCATCATCGTCATCCTTGGGAAGTATGTCCTGCGGGTCAAATCTCGGTTCTTCGGTACCGTTGGTCAGGATTGATTTCAATTCCTCTTTGACGTTCTCATAACCAACACCGTAACTGAGGAATGTCTTGGTTACCAGGTTGTTTTCATCTTTAAGAATAGCAAGGAGCAAATGTTCCGTGCCAATCAGTTCGCTGTTGAAAAGCTTTGCCTCCAGGTAAGTTATTTTGAGGGCACGTTCGGCCTGTTTAATCAGCGGCAGGTTTTCGCCGCCTGTATGCTTTTCCTTGTGGCTGGCAACAGCGAGTTCGACCTTTTTCCTGACTTCAGCCAGATCGATCCGTAGGTTGCGTAAAATCCTTATTGCCAGTCCATCTCCGTCGCGGATAATTCCCAGTAAAAGATGTTCAAGCCCTATGTAATCATTTCCTAATCTTTGCGCCTCTTCACGGCTATATATCAAAACGTCTTTGACACGTTGAGAAAATTTTGCTTCCATAAATATTCCATTTCAGTATAAGTCAACAACCCTGACAAAAATCGCACCATTTTTACAAACGGAAATATTGTCAAGGCCTCCAAAAGTACGATCGAAATTACTAAATTATTGTTAAACGTCCTTTATTTATTAACATTTCCATGTTAGTAAGAGGCGAAAATAAATGATGGTTTTTACATGGAAGGAAAAGGGATTTTTGTTATCTTCGTAGCATAATTATATTTTATTTATATGTCTGAATATCAATTAAATAAATAATGATGAAAGAGGAAACAGAATCGGGAGAGAAAATAGTTCAGGTCAATATTGAAAATCAGATGAAAACGGCCTACATTGATTATTCAATGTCGGTTATTGTGCAGCGGGCCCTTCCGGATGTCAGGGATGGTCTGAAGCCTGTTCACAGGCGTGTTTTATTCGGAATGTATGAGTTGGGGGTTCTTTCCAACAGGGCATATAAAAAATCTGCGAGGATAGTAGGGGAGGTGCTTGGAAAGTTTCACCCTCACGGTGACACCTCTGTATATGATGCAATGGTCAGGATGGCCCAGGACTGGAGTTTACGCTATCCGTTGGTCGACGGACAGGGCAACTTTGGCTCCATGGATGGTGACAATCCTGCTGCGATGCGATACACCGAAGCGCGTCTTCAAAAAATTGCCGAGGAAATGGTCGCAGATATTGAAAAAGATACGGTTGATTTCCAGCTGAATTTTGACGATACGCTGAAGGAACCCACCGTCATGCCTTCACGTATTCCAAATCTGCTGATAAACGGCGCATCCGGAATTGCCGTCGGGATGGCCACCAACATGGCTCCGCACAACCTGTCCGAAGTTGTCGACGGCATTATCGCCTACATCGACAACCGGGATATTACGATCCCTGAACTGATGCAGTATATCAAAGCTCCCGACTTTCCCACCGGCGGAATTATTTATGGATATGATGGTGTAAAAGATGCGTTTGAAACTGGCAGGGGGCGCATTGTCATTCGCGGGGAGACTAAAATCGAGCAGGACGATCATGGCAGGGAGCGGATCATTGTCAATTCGGTGCCTTACCAGGTTAACAAGGCTGAAATGATCAAGAAAACGGCCGACCTCGTGAATGATAAGAAAATCGAAGGTATTTCGGATATCCGCGACGAATCTGACCGCAACGGTGTCCGCATCGTGTATGAACTCAAGCGCGAAGCCATCACCAACGTGGTATTGAACAAATTGTACCAGATGACGGCCCTGCAAACCTCCTTCAATGTCAACAACATCGCCCTCGTCAAAGGGCGGCCCATGATGCTGACATTAAAGGATATGATTGTTCATTATGTTGAACACCGCCATGAAGTCGTGATCCGCAGAACCAAATATGATCTTTCGGAGGCACTTAAAAGGGCGCATATTCTTGAAGGACTGCTGATCGCCCTTGATAATCTCGATGCAGTGATTGCCCTGATCAGGGCTTCACAAACCCCCGATGAGGCAAAAGCCGGTTTGATGACCAGTTTCGGGTTGAGTGAAATCCAGTCCAAAGCGATCCTGGAAATGCGTTTGCAACGGTTAACCGGCCTTGAACGCGACAAAATCAAGGAAGAGTATGCCGAACTGATGAAACTGATTGATTTTCTGAATGGTATCCTGGCCGATGAATCCTTGCGGATGAACATCATCAAGGATGAACTGAGGGAGATCAAGGAGAAGTTTGGCGATGAATCGAGGTCTCAGATCGTTTATGCTGCCACTGATTTCAGGATTGAGGACACGATTCCGGATGAAAACGTGGTTATTACGATTTCTCACATGGGTTATATCAAACGGACTCCCCTATCGGAATATCGTGTGCAGAATAGGGGAGGGCGCGGTGTGAAAGGCACGGAGATTCGTGATGAGGACTTCCTGGAACACCTGTTCGTTGCCACAAACCACAACTACCTGCTGTTTTTCACTGAAAAGGGCAAGTGCTTCTGGCTGAGGGTTTATGAGATTCCGGAAGGTGGAAAAACCTCGAAGGGAAGAGCGATCCAGAACCTGGTGAACATTGAACCGGACGACAAGGTGAGGGCATTCATCAATGTCAAAAACCTGAAAGATGAAGATTACATATCGTCCAACTTTATCATCCTTGCCACGAAGAAAGGAACCATTAAAAAGACTTCACTTGAAGCATACTCGAGGCCGCGGCAGAACGGGATCAACGCCATCACCATCAATGAAGGCGACCAACTGCTAGAGGCAAAACTGACCCAGGGAACAGATGAAGTGGTAATGGCCCTGAAATCAGGACGTGCCATCAGGTTCAATGAAAAGACTGTCCGCCCGATGGGCCGTAATGCCGCCGGTGTTCGCGGAATATCATTCACCGGATCAGATGATGAAGTGATCGGGATGATCTGTATCCCGCTCGATAAAAAATGCGAAGTGCTTGTTGTTTCCGAAAAAGGCTACGGAAAACGGTCGGATCTGGACGACTACCGCATTACAAACCGCGGAGGAAAAGGAGTGAAAACACTCAATATCACGGACAAAACAGGGGCTGTAATCGCAGTGAAGGACGTTACCGACAGTGATGATCTGATGATTATCAACCGTTCAGGCGTAATTATCCGGATGGCCGTTGTAAA
>JBAXDH010000012.1:0-48456 GCA_037141055.1 bacterium
CAGCTTCGGACTTTTCAGGAATTCATCCGGCCTGTTTTGGGCTGACCTGGCCGGGAACATTTCCAACAACCTTTCCGGGATCAGGCAATTGCGGAAAACAGGGTTCAGGCTGAAATTCTTTTCCCGCAATGCCATTACCGCCATGGCAAAACGCTATATCGCATTTCCAAAATTCAACCTGGTACCGCATATGCTTGGAACCATTGCCATGCAATTGCCGGTATTCATGATCAACAGGCTTTTTACAAAAACCGATCTCGGCTTCTACGACCTTACCCAACAAGCCATCCTGGCACCCTTTTCCCTGATCAGTGTGGCCATATCACAGGTCCTGCTGCAACGGATTACGGAGAAGAAACACAGGGGGGAGAAAATTTTCCGCGATTTCATGAACCTTTCAGCCATGCTGCTCATGATCGGGCTGGCATCGTTTGCTGTCATTGAGTTATGGGGCCCGCAGCTATTCTCCCTGGTTTTCGGGAATAAATGCATGGTAGCCGGAACATATGCCAGGGTGCTCATCATCGGGTACATTTTTTTCCTGGTGGTTTCTCCAATGGGGGCCATTTTACTCGGACTGGAAAAAATACGCATCTTCAGCCTGTGGAACGTGCTGCATTTCCTGCTCCTGATCGGCCTGTATTTTGTGCGGGATATTACTTTTAAAGATTTTCTGCTGCTGTTTGTCAGCATTGAAGTGGCGGCATTTTCAATACTTTATTTCTGGATTACAAAAACCGTGATGAAATATGACAGGCAGCTTTCTCATGAATAATTGCATTGAACATGACGCATGAAAACCGGCTTGTCATCATAGCCGTTATATACAATTCACACAGGGAAACTCTGCAATTCGCAGAAAGCATCCGCCAATGTTTCGGCAACAGTGCGAGCGTTGTTCTTGTGGACAACAGCGCGGACAAGCCAGGTTCATCGTTCACAGACAAGATTCTGGCGTATGATTTTATTACCTATCTCCATCCCGGTAAAAATGCAGGATATTTCCATGGTGCAAGGCATGGCTTGATGCACTACATGCAGAGCCATCAGTCATACCCCGAATGGACCATTGTCAGCAACGTTGATATCATTTTTGAGACCCCGGAATTCCAGGAAAAACTGGATTCCCTTGGCACTGTCCCGGATGTCGGCGTGGTTGCTCCCTCCATCGTATCCAGAAAATGGAAAACAGATTTAAATCCTTTTCTTGTCGGCAGAATCCCGTTGAAAAAACTGTTTTTCCTGCAAACAATTTATTCGAACATCCTGATCCATAACGGATATGTCCTGTTGTACTGGCTGAAAAAAATCATGAACATGATTTCAGGGATGGCGAAAGGGAGCAAAAAAAACGAAGCCGGCAAACCACAAAATATTTATGCACCACACGGATCCTCCATCATATTTAATCATAAATATTTTGAAAGAGGCGGAACGCTGAACCATATCTCGTTCCTTTTCGGGGAAGAAATATTCGTAGCAGAAACGGCAAAACGACTCGGGCTGAAGGTTGTATATCTTCCCGGATTAAAGCTGGTCCATGACGAACATTCTTCCATTGGAAACTTCATCTCACGCAAGATCAACGCATTTTACAGGCAATCACTGAAGGATATTATGGAGCATTATTATAAAGTTTGACTAAACTGTATTCATGGCACAATTAATTTCAAAGTCATCGCTGCGGATTATCCCCGGAACATTTGAATCCAAAGAAGAATATCTTCTGTATCTCCGGCATGTTTTTGCCTACGAATTTGCGAAGGAGAACATTTCCAAAAACAGTTCGGTGCTGGAGATGGGTTGCGGGGAAGGTTACGGTACAAGCCTGATGTCGGAGCATGTGGAAAAAATCACCGGGCTGGATGTGGACGCAAACGCCGTTGACCACGCTCAGAACAAATACGGTTCTTCAAACTGCACTTTCACCCTGTACGACGGCCGCAAGATTCCTTTCCGGGATAATACGTTCGATGCCGTAATCTCCTTCCAGGTGATTGAACATGTGGAAGATGATGCTAATTTTGTCGCCGAAATATTCAGGATTCTCAAGAATAACGGGATATTCATCGTTACAACACCCAACCGGACACTGAGATTGAAACCGGGCCAGAAACCATGGAATAAATTTCATTTGAGAGAATATTCCCCGGATCAATTTGAAATGCTGTTAAAAAACAAATTTGAAGGCGCGACGGTCTGGGGAATCCGCGGAAATGATGAAGTTCAGCGGGTTGAATCCGACCGGGTCGCAAAAAGTTTAAAAATAGCCTCTTTTGACCCGTTGAATTTAAGAAGGCTGGTCCCAGGTTCACTCAAGCAATTTTTCGGCAAAGTCCTTGGAAAGTTGAAAAAGATGGATCACGGAGCGGCCGGCAATGCAGATTTCGCTGAAAAATATTCTTTGAACGATTATTTTGTCATCAAAACTGATGTCAGCAACAGCCTTGATTTACTGAGTATTCTAAAAAAACTTCCCGAATGAAACCCCGAATCAGCATCATCATACCCTGTTACAACGAAATACGGTTTATCGGCAAGCTACTCAGTAATGTAGTTGATCAGGATTACCCCAAAGAATCAACGGAGGTTTTTTTAATCGACGGCATGAGCACCGATGGTACCCGCGATATAATTATCTCTTTTACTGATCGGTATCCGTATATGCATCTGCTTGACAATAAACAGCGGTATGTTCCACATGCCCTGAATAAAGGAATTACCGGTTCAACCGGCGATGTCGTCATCAGGCTGGACGCCCATGCAGAATACCCGGCCGATTATTGCTCCAGGCTGGTAGAATCCCTGTATCAGCTGAATGCAGACAATGTCGGCGGGTCGTGGATCACACTGCCGGGCGATTCTACGGTGAAATCCCTGGCAATCGCCAGCGCACTTTCTTCGCCGTTTGGGATCGGGAATGCGCATTACCGGTTGGATATCAAAACCATCCGCGAAGTCGACACCGTACCCTTCGGGTGCTATCGCAGGGATGTGTTTGACCGTATCGGTTTGTTTGACGAGGAAATGCTCAGGAACCAGGACGACAGTTTTAATGCGAAACTCGCCAAAAACGGCGGAAAGATATTCCTGGTGCCGGGTGTAAAAATCCGGTATTTTGCCAGGACCTCCGTCAAATCGATCTGGAAAATGTTTTACCAGTATGGATTGTACAAGCCCCTGGGCAATAAAAAAGCAGGCAGGCCGGCAACTGTCAGGCAGTTCATCCCGCCGCTGTTTGTGATGTTCCTGGTGGTGGGCATAGCCGGAAGTTTGTTTTCAAAATCGCTGATGTATTTAACTTTAGCCGGAATTACTTTCTACACACTGGCCGATTTGCTGTTCACTTTCCGTATTGCGGCAAAAAATTCCCGGCCCTTGCTGATCGTTTATCTTCCCTGGATATTTTTCGCATTTCACTTTTCTTATGGTTTAGGTTATCTTAGCGGTTTGGTAAAATTCATCATCCTGGGTCAGAAAAAGTCAACGGTAAGTCATACAAGATGAAAGCCAACACTAAAAATCCTGTCATTATTCTTTAATAAAAAAATATGTTTCGAGTAAATTTGGGTTGCGGACGAACCCCGGCAAAAGGATGGAGAAACTTCGACAACTCTTACAGCGTGCGCCTCAGAAGTATTCCCCTGCTTCCGGGATTATTGTTGAACACAGGCATTCTGCTCCGGGATCAATATGATTATCTCCAGTTTACCCGGGTTCATGACATTGAATACGGGGATATTCTCAAAGGGCTTCCACTGGCCGATTCATCGGTGGAGGTGCTTTACAGCTCTCATGTCCTGGAACATCTCGACCGGCAGGAAGTTGAAGCATATCTCAGGGAAGCAAGGCGGATACTTTGCCCGGGCGGGATTCTTCGCCTGGTCGTTCCCGACCTTGCCATGATCATCAATAAATACAACGAAAATCACGATGCGGATGCATTTGTCACGGAAATTTATCTTTCCCAGCTCCGCCCGAGAACCTTTACACAACGGTTACGGGCAACCGTGGTGGGCTCGAGGATCCATCAATGGGTTTATGACGGTGCTTCGTTATCGGCAGTACTGATGAAAAACGGGTTTATTGATCCCACTGTTCTGAAGCCAGGAGAGACAACCATTCCCGACCCCGGTGAATTCAATCTCAGTGAACGGGCCGATGTATCATTGTACGTGGAGGCGCGTAAAGGTTAGGAAAATTCCGTGTACGAAATTTATACCACATCCCTGATCGTGGCTGCAATCCTCTGAATATCCCCGTCAGCCAGGTTAGATCCCGAAGGAAGGCACAGCCCGTTGCTGAATAGATGCTCGGAAACTCCGTTCAGGTAAGCCGGGTAATTTTTAAAAACTTCCTGCAAGTGCATTGGCTTCATGAGCGGCCGCGAATCGATATTTTCCTTTCCCAAAGCCCGGATCACCGATGCGGAATTAAACCTGCCGCCGGCAGCATTGATAGCCACCGATGTAAGCCAGAAATTGGAAAAATAGTCTGCATCGGGTTCGGTATGGAACTCCATGCCTGCAATTCCGGACAACAGCTCACGGTACCGTCGGTTGTTCGCCCGGTGAGCCTCCACCCTGTCATCGATCACCTCCATCTGGCCACGCCCGATCCCGGCCAGCACGTTGCTCATCCTGTAATTGTATCCCAGTTCGTGATGCTCGAAATGGAGGGTGTTTTCCTTGGCCTGTGATGCCAGGAACCGCGCCCGGTCGGTATCGGCAGCATTACCGGAAACAAGAGCTCCCCCGCCGGATGTGGTGATGATCTTGTTCCCGTTGAATGACAAAATTCCCAACTCCCCAAAGGAACCGCAACGCTGTCCTTTATATTTACTGCCCAACGCCTCTGCCGCATCTTCAATAAGCGGGATTTCATATTTTTCAGCAATGGCAAGCAGTGCCTCTATCTGCGCGGGCATGCCATAGATATCGGCAAAAATGATCGCTTTCGGTTTTTCCCCAAGCCGAATCCTGTCATTAATCGCCTGCTCCAGCAGATCTGGATCCATGTTCCAGGTTTTCAACTCACTGTCAACAAGTATCGGTATTGCACCCTGATACAGGATCGGGTTGACGGTGGCTGAAAATGTAAAATCGGAAGCAATGACTTCATCTCCGGGTTTAACTCCAAGAAGCACCAAAGCAAGGTGAATTGCCGCCGTGCCGGATGCCAGTGCTGCAACGTGTTTACCATGCAGGTATTGTGACAGTGCATTTTCAAATCCGTCAACATTCGGTCCGAGGGGTGCGATCCAGTTTGTTTCAAACGCTTCCCGGATATATTTTTCCTCCAGTCCGCTCATGTGGGGCGGCGACAACCATATTTTAGTACTCATAATCCTGCTTTCTTGCGATGGTGTAGAAGATGATTTTCAGATCCTCCGGCAATGAAGCCCGTTCCAGGTATTTCAGGTTTATCCTGACTTTGTCGGGGAAGATTACATTGTCATTGTATTCCTTCGGATTTTCAACCCCTGCCAGGATATCCTCCTCGTTGTAGTATTTTAGTGATGCCGGCCCCGTAATCCCCGGACGCAGGGTCAATATCCTGCGGTCGTCGCCTGTAAGCATATCCGCATACCCCGGCACATCCGGCCGCGGGCCGACGAAACTCATCTCACCAATCAGAATATTGTATAGTTCAGGCAATTCGTCGAGTTTCCATTTCCGCAGGAATGATCCGAATCCGGTGATGCGCATGTCATTGGATGCTGTGATGGTATTGGCATCATGGTGGGCTCGCATCGTTCGGAATTTAATGATTGTAAAGAGTTTGCCGTTCCTCCCGACTCTTTTTTGCATAAAAAATAGAGGGCCGGGGGACGATATCCTGATACTGATGGCAATGACAATATAAACTGGCATAAAAGCCAGAAGAGCTAAAAATGCCGTAAATCGGTCAAAGAAATATTTTATGATACTATTCTTCACAGATAATTGAAAGGCCAAAATTAGTGTTTTTTAGATTATCGGAAAGATTTGCAGAGCCTCGGTCTTCAGGTAATTATCAATAAAAAAATCCACAACTTCAGGATAAATCTTGAAAAGACGTTGAAATTGTAAAAACCATTACATTTGGGAGATGTATTTTTTCCTTTTCATTTTGCACAACACAGACTTCAAATACTTATTCGAAAATGAATAAAATTTAGTACATTTGAATCATGAAGACGTTGACACTTAACATACCTGAAAGCCTGGAAGTTGAAAACAAAGAACTTGCAATGATAATTGCAACAAAACTTTATGAATTGGGTAAACTTTCCCTTGGACAAGCTGCTGAGTTAGCAGGATTGTCAAAACGGACATTTACTGAATTAATGGGAAACTACAATGTTTCAGTTTTTAATTTTCCAGCCGCAGACCTGTCAAAAGATGTAACCAATGCCTAAAACCATTATTTCTGATACAAGTTGTTTCATCATTTTGACAAATATCGGAGAACTCGACTTGCTGCACAAAGTTTATGGACAAATCGTCACAACGGTTGAAATTGCAAATGAATATGGAGAAGATTTGCCAGAATGGATTGAAATTGCAACGGTTTCTGACAAATACAGACAACAACTTCTTGAAATGCAAATCGACAAAGGTGAATCAAGTGCAATTGCATTGGCTCTTGAAACACCAAATTGTTCTTTAATTTTAGACGATTACAAAGCTCGAAAAATTGCCGAACAACTCAATATTCCTTTTACCGGTACAATTGGAGTAATTATTAAAGCAAAACTTACGGGAATAATTCCTACGATAAAACCTCTACTCTTAAAAATAAAACAAACGAACTTCAGAATCTCGGATGAAATTGAATTACAGGCCCTAAGTGAAGCCAGGGAAAATTAAATTCACATAATGACATCCCTCAACATTCCTTTCATCATTCGATTTCTCTCATGAAAATCTCCGGTTTCACTTTCGTCCGCAACGCTGTCAAATACGATTACCCTGTTGTTGAATCGATCAGGTCGGTGCTGCCGCTTTGCGATGAGTTTATTGTGGCGGTGGGCAATTCAGACGATGACACGAGGAACCTCGTCCTTTCGATCGGAGATCCGAAAATCAGAATCATCGACACAACCTGGGATGATTCGTTGCGGGAAGGCGGCAAGGTGCTGGCCATTGAGACCAACAAAGCTTTTGACGCAGTTTCTCCCGACAGCACCTGGGCCTTTTACATCCAGGCCGACGAAGTGATTCATGAGAAGTACCTCCCGGCAATCAGGGCCGCCATGGAAGCATGGGAACATGATACAGGCATTGAAGGCCTGGTTTTCAATTACCTTCATTTCTGGGGTTCTTATCAATATACCGGTGCATCGCGGAAATGGTACAGGCGTGAAGTGAGGGTGATCAGGAACGACAAGTCGATTCGTTCATATCTCGATGCCCAGGGATTCAGGAAAGAGGGAAGAAAATTATTTGTTGCTCCCGTCGATGCATTCATATATCATTACGGATGGGTAAAACCACCCAAGGCTCAGCAGGCCAAGCTGCAATCCTTTCACAGGTACTGGCATTCCGACCGCTGGATTGATAAAACCCTGCAAAAATCCGACGGCTACGATTACTCCGGGATGGATTTTCTCACAAAGTTTTCCGGGACACAACCATCGGTGATGCTGGAACGGATAGCCAGGCAGGACTGGCACTTCAGCCCCGATCCTGCGAAGTCAAAGCATTCACTGAAAGCCGTTCTGCTGCATTTCATCGAAAAAATGACAGGCTGGAGGGTTGGGGAGTACAGGAATTATACGATTGTCAGGTAGGTACAGGCAATGAACAATTCGGGTACAATGAGAATGATGATTTCTTTCTATCTTTGCAAAAAACTATCAGACCATGGATTTAAGTAAGATCTTATCGATTGCGGGAAAAAACGGGTTGTTTAAAGTCGTTTCCCAGTCAAAAAATGCCGTAATCGTGGAATCGCTCAATGACAACAAACGTTTCCCGGCCTTTGGCCACGAGAAGATGAGTTCGCTCGAGGAAATCAGCGTGTTCACCACCGGGGATGACATGGCTTTGAAAGATGTTTTCAAGGCTTTTCATGAAAAATTGCAGGGGAAATCAGCCATTGATCACAAATCGGACAACAACACCCTGAAAAAATTCTTCCTCGAAATGGTGCCCGAGTTTGACCAGGACCGCGTATATGTTTCGGATATCAAAAAAATGGTGAGCTGGTACAATATGCTTGTGGCACAGGGCCTGCTTGATTTTACAGAAGAACTGAAGGAAGCTGAAACAGTCGAACCGGCTGAAGATGCTGCTCCTTCAACCGACGACGCAACAGAAACCAACTAATTCTGAATCCGCATTCGGTTCAGAAAGTCAGCAGGAAAAAATTCCGGTTGTTTATGGAGCTAAAAAAACTGGTTCAGGATTTACAGGTGGTATCGTCCACCAGGTTAAACAAGCGTCATTTCATCCTCGAACTGCTTGCCCCTGAAAAATTCCCGCTAATCCTCCCCGGGCAGTTTGCCCAGGCACTCGTTGAAGATTCCCCGTCGACTTTTCTTCGCCGTCCATTTTCAATTCATTCGGTTGATTACCAGAAAAACACCCTTCGCCTGCTCATCCAGATCATAGGAGAAGGCACCCGTCACCTGTCCGGACTGAAAGCGAGCGATCATCTCAACCTCATTTACCCGCTGGGCAATTCATTTTCACTGCCATTCACCAAGGATGTACTCCTTGTCGGGGGAGGATGCGGCGTAGCACCGCTGTTGTTCCTGGCGCAATTTCTAAACCAGAACAACATCCGTCCGACCATCCTCCTGGGTTTTCGCACCAAAGAAGAAGTTTCGGAAGTTGAAGAATATTCCAGATTCGGGAAAGTGCTTATAACTACCGACGACGGCACTGAGGGTGAAAAAGGGCTGGTCGTCGATCATTCAATTTTCCGGCAACAGCGGCTGGAGTTTAAAAAAATCTATTGCTGCGGCCCCGATCCCATGATGAAAGCCGTTGCAAAAATTGCACGGTTGCATAAAACCGACTGCGAAGTATCCCTTGAAAACACGATGGCCTGCGGATTCGGCGTATGCCTGTGCTGCATCACCCCCACCGACAAAGGTAACGAACGGGTTTGTGTTGAAGGACCGGTGTTTAACATAAACAGACTCAAATGGCAGTGAAACGATATACGATTTACGAGTTACGATTTACGATTTCGCCATTTCACAATTTCGCTATTTAACCATGGATCTCTCCGTCAATATCGCAGGCCTTCAATTCAAAAACCCAGTCACCACCGCATCAGGCACTTTTGGTTATGGCGACGAGTTCATCGATTTTATTGATCTTGGAAGGCTGGGGGGCATCTTTGTCAAAGCGGTCACCGGTAAAAACCGGGACGGCAATGCATATCCGCGGATGGCGGAAACCGCCTCCGGAATGTTGAATTCGGTGGGATTGCAGAACAAAGGCATCAACCATTTCTGCAGTGAGATCTACCCGAGGATAAAAAATTTCAACACCAACATCATCGTAAACGTATCCGGTTCCACGGTTGAGGAATATGTGGAAGTGGCCGAACGCATCAATGAACTGGACCAAATCCCGGCCATCGAGTTGAACATCTCCTGCCCGAACGTAAAACTGGGCGGCATGGCATTTGGCACCATACCCGCCATGGCAACAGAAGTCACAGCTGCCGTGCGCAAAGTCTACAAAAAGGTGCTGATGGTAAAACTCTCTCCAAACGTCACCAGCATCACCGACCTTGCCAAAGCCACAGTTGACGGCGGCGCCGATGTGATCACCCTCATCAATACACTGCTGGGAATGGCGATCGATGCAGAGCGCCGGCGGCCGGTACTTTCAACAATAACGGGAGGATTGTCGGGCCCAGCCATCAAGCCCGTCGCGCTGCGGATGGTCTGGCAGGTGCACAAGGCCGTTCATGTGCCCATCATCGGGCTGGGAGGGATCATGAACGCGACCGATGCCATCGAATTCATGCTGGCAGGGGCCTCTGCCATCCAGGTAGGAACGGCAAATTTTATCGACCCTTCCGTTTCCGTAAAAATTGCAGCCGGCATCGAGGCATACATGATCCGGCATAAAATTAATGCCGCCACCGAACTGGTTGGCGCTCTCCGTACCGAATAGCGGCGAATAACAACATCATACCCAATTTTAATCCTTGTGAAGGAGATTCATCGGCATATCATTCTGGCGGGAATTATTTGTGTTGCTGCCGTCACGTTGTTTCTGACCTTTAACAGGCATGCAAAATCCGGATGCTTCAATTTCCAGAGTGAAATCTGGGGCGACAAGGCCGGGTACTACGTATATCTGCCGGCTGCGATCAACTTCCGGTTCAACCCGGCAAATTTCCCCGACTCCACGGATCATAAAACCGGGTATGGCTTCAGGCTTGATTACATCAACAAAAAGGTACTGACAAAATACACGTGCGGAGTTGCCATCCTTCAATTGCCGTTTTATTTAACCGCCGAACTTCTTTCCCGTATTTTTCACGCAGGGCCCGAAGGTTTTTCCGTTTTCCATCACAGGAGCATCGATGTGGCGGCAGTATTTTACCTCTTGCTCGGCATGTTTTTCCTTGCAAAATACCTGGGAAAAAAGTTCACCCCCGGCACGGTGTTTTTCACACTGGCAGGCTTGTTCCTGGCAACCAACCTCTATTACTATTCCATCGATGAAACCGGGATGTCACATATTTATTCGTTCGCGATTTTCTCTCTTTTTCTGTATACGCTTCAAAGGACAGATTTCCTGTTTTCACCAAAAACGCGCGACACCATGCTGCTGGGAATCCTGGGCGGGTTGATCATCCTGATAAGACCGTCAAATATCGTTTTTCTGAGCGTTTTTTTCTTTCTTGATACAGAAACCACCGGAGACATCCTCCTGCGAATTAAAAGATTGCTGCGGCCGGGCATCTTCCTCCCGGTTTTCCTGGGGGTCATGTTTATCATGCTTCCGCAGATGAGCTACTGGGTTTACGCTTACGGTTCCCCGGTGAGTTACACATACGGCGGCGAAGGGTTTCACTGGAGCCACCCGAAGTTTCTTCAAACATGGTTTGCCCCGCATAACGGGTTGTTCCTGTATAGTCCATTCTACCTCGTTCTCATTGCTGCCATGTTCCTGATGATTAAAAAGGGAATCAAAAACGGGATGCTCATCCTGGCCCTTTTCATGGCAATTTCATACCTGTTTTCCTCCTGGTGGGATCCTGCTTTCGGCTGTTCCTTCGGTGCCCGAAGCTACGTGGAATACACGGCAATATTCAGCATTCCGCTCGCCCACCTCTTTGAAAGCATGAGGCATGCCGGCAGAATGAAAATGATCGGCTTCTGGCTCATGGTTATTTCATTGGTCATCCTGAACCTGAAAATGACTTACAGTTACGGCGGCTGCTTTTTCGGCAATACAACCTGGGATTGGGATGCTTACCTGAAAATTGTCACATCGCCCACGAAATAGCGGACCATCTACAACTTCACCCGGAAACGGCACCTGCTGTCGGAAACGGCACCTGCTGTCGGAAACGGCACCCTGGGCTGTACCGCTGACGGTGATATTCACGTTCGGGATGGGTGCCCGGGTAATTTCATCCCTGATGGTCCCCTGGATTATCACCTTTTGTGCCACTATGGATAATCCTGTAATCATGCAGAAAATGAAAACATGGATCGCAAACAGCCTGATGAGAATTGATCGCAATTGTACCAGTAAGTAAAAAATGAAAAAGGAAAAGGGAAAAATTCAGACCCCTTCGGGGCCGATAGATCGTATCATAACCCTTGCTTCTACCGATATCGCGCTCCGCCGGAGCGCTCCGATACCATAGATTTCCAGGCAATTTGGTGGTACATTGGCCACATGGCTCTGAACCAATATTTCATCGGAATTTGGGGTTGGAGGAAAAACTGGAAATATGGATGGGAGTCTTTATGAATGTGATATGATATTCGATTTCTCCCTGTAAAATTCGATTCCGATTGTCAGCGAGGTGATGCATGACAGCCATTCCGCATTGGTTCGATCCTCCTTTAACAGACTTTGAACCGTCATCAATTCCCTTAATTCAAGGTTTAGATTCACTGAGCCTATTGTGATCTTCTGCAAACCGAAGGAAAGTCCGCCACCCCAGTTGAATGCATTGAATATCTGATCAGATGCAAGCGGCAGGTTGCCGGAGAAAGGTGTATGTTCCTGTGGATAATAGCCATATGTTCCGCTGCCGGAGGCATTGAACATATACTGCATAAATGGCCCGATGGCAATGAACATTGTTTTGTTTTTCAATAGGTTGCAACTCAACTGAGGAGAGAACATGATGTTCGACATCCAGTATGTTCCTTCCAGGTGCGAACCATCGTACGTGCCACCCAAATATAACAATTCAATGTTGGCAGCCTGGAGAGAATAGTTAAGCAGTCCCCGGAATGACATGAGATGATCATCACCTGATGATGCTATAACTCCGGCATTAAACCCCCAACCTGGTTTCACCGTACTTTTCCATTCCCCATGAGTGACATATGATAAGGCAAACTGGGGTCCGGTTGATAAACTTAGCGACAACTGGGCACAACTGAATTGTACCGAGCAGAAAAAAATAATTCCCAAGAAAACGGAATATACCAACCTTCGCATGTTCATGATTTGCAGATGATCCTATTTCAGTTTAGAGCGACTGGTTAAATAACATTGACCTCTATCTCAAGCCTGATTCCAAATTTCATTTTAACGGAATCCATGATCTTGTTTGCCAGATCCATAATCTGGTCACCAGTCGCATTTCCATAGTTTACAAGTACCAGCGGCTGGTCCGGGTGAACACCTGCATCACCGCTGCGGTATCCCTTCCATCCGCATTGTTCGATCAGCCATGCAGCGGGGATCTTGGCATGAACTTCGTGCATATGAAACGGCATTCCGGGATAAAGGTCCTGGAGGGGTGCCAGCATTTCCTTTCCGATCACCGGGTTTTTAAAAAAGCTGCCTGCATTGCCTGTTTCGGAAGGGTCGGGCAATTTACGACGGCGGATGCGGCAGACGACATCGCGAACATCATTTATTGCCGGTGCTGTTATTCCGGCCTTATCCAGTTCTGCCCGGATATCTCCGTAATCCAGCCTCAGTGTATAACCGTCTTTCTCAGCATGGTCGTTTGTTGCTGAAATTTTTGACAATAAAAAGGTAACATTAAGAATGATTACCTTCCCTTTCAGCGCTCTTTTAAAAATGCTGTCGCGGTAACCGAACTGGCATTCAGCGTTGGTGAAGCGCCGTTCCTTTCCTGATTCGAGGTCTACAACCAATACTGATTCAATGACGTCCTTTACTTCCACCCCATAGGCACCGATATTTTGAATAGGTGCTGCGCCAACAGTGCCCGGTATGAGGGAGAGGTTTTCAATGCCTGCCCAGCCGTTGTTTACGCAATGCTGCACGAATTCGTCCCAATTTTCGCCGGCCTCAGCGGTAACGTGCACACGATGTTCATCCTGTTCCTTTATGGCAATCCCTTTTGAATTGATCCTGATGACAATACCGGTGAAATTTTTTGTAAAAAGCACGTTGCTGCCACCACCCAGGAAGAGGATCGGCATGTGGATCATGTGGCGGTAGTTGAGCAGGGTTAAAACCTCGGAATGGGTTTTTGCTTCAACAAAATAACGGGCCTCCACCTCCATTCCGAAGGTATGCAGGGATTTCAGGGATATTTTCTGGTCGAGATGCATGGCTTGTCGAAACGTCAAAATTACAGGAATTACCTTGAAATACGGTGGAAAAAACTACTTTTGTTTCATTGAATCTGAAATCGTCAATCGTCAATCGTAATGCCTCTCGCCATCGTCTCTGTAACCAACGATCTCACCACCGACCAGCGTGTTGACCGAACCTGCCTGGCACTGGTGAAACAAGGGTACGAGGTTTTGCTGGTTGGCCGCAGGATGCGACTCAGCAAATCACTTGCTCCGCGCAGCTACCGGATGCACCGGATGAGACTTTTGTTTGACAAGGGCGCACTGTTCTATGCCGAATATAACATCCGGCTTTTTTTCTTCCTCCTGGTAAACAAGTTTGATCTGATCGTCTCCAACGACCTGGACACGCTGCCTGCCAACTACCTGGCTAATCGGATTAAACATCTATTTTCCCGGAATCCGAAACCGACAATCCGGCATTTACATGACTGCCATGAGTATTTCCGGGGGGTTCCGGAACTCAACGGGCGGAACATGGTAACCAGGGTATGGAAATGGATAGAGGACCTCGTTTTCCCAAAGCTGAAACATGTGATAGCTGTAAATCAATCGATTGCGGATATCTATTCGAAGGAATACGGCAATAAAATTGAAGTTGTCCGCAATGTTCCCTTCAGGAAACCGTTGACAGGAGCAGGAGACAAAGCTTCTCTGGGGGTAAAAGAAAATCAGAAAATCATCCTGTACCAGGGTGCTGTCAATGTTGACCGCGGACTTGAGGAGGCTGTTGCGGCCATGAAATATGTGAAAACAGACGCCGTGCTCATCATCGCGGGCATCGGGGATAATTTTGAATCGTTGAAAAAATCAAGCATGGATCAGGCTGTTGAAGAGAGCGTAAGATTCCTCGGGCAGGTGCCTTTCCTGGAGTTGCATGCCCTTACACTACTGGCCGATCTTGGCCTCTCCATCGAAAAGGATGTCAGCATCAACTACCACTATTGCCTGCCAAACAAGTTTCTTGACTATATACAGGCCAACGTGCCGGTTCTGGTTTCACCATTCCCGGAGATGAAGGCCATTGTTGACAAATACGGGATCGGTGAGTATATCGAAAACCACGACCCAGAAAAGCTCGCGTCCCATCTTGATTCAATGCTTAATAATCCGGAAAATACTGCCCGGTATAAGGAAAACCTGCTGAAAGCGGCGGATGAACTTTGCTGGGAACGGGAGGAGGGGAGGCTGTTGGGGGTGGTGGCAAGTAACAAAGTAACAGGGTGACAGGGTAACAGGGTGACAGGGTAACAAAGTGACAGGTGGCAAATATTAGTCTTCATATTATCTCGTTCGATATTCCATTTCCGGCCAACTACGGGGGTGTGATTGACGTATATTACAAACTCCGGGCCCTGCACGCAGCCGGCGTCAGCATTCACCTGCATTGTTATGAATACAGACGCAACCGGCCGGAAGAACTGAAGAGATATTGCTCTTCCGTAAATTATTACCGGCGCACTACCGGTTTGAAGGCCAACTTCGGGCTGAAGCCATATATTGTTGCAAGCAGGATGTCGAAAAAGCTGGTATTGAACCTGCTGAAGGACGACCACCCAATTCTCTTCGAAGGACTCCATACATGCGGCATCATTTCAGATGCACGGCTGAAAGGCCGGTTCCTGATCTACCGTGAAAGCAACATCGAACATCACTACTACCTCCACCTGGCAAAGGCTGAGAAGAATCCCGGCAAAAAATTGTTTTTCCTTGCCGAGAGCCTCCGGTTGAAAATGTTTCAGAAAATCCTCCGTCATGCTTCGGTGATGCTTACTGTATCCCAGGCCGACACCAGCTACCTGGCATCAGAATTTCCCGAAAACAGAGTGGTGTACCTGCCCAGTTTTCACCATGATGATGAAGTGAATATCATACCGGGAAGCGGAACATATGCACTTTACCAGGGAAAACTGTCCGTGCCGGAAAACAGTGTTGCAGCCGAATTCCTGATTAAAAGCGTTTGGGAAGATTCGTTTCCCGAACTGATCATTGCCGGCCTGGATCCTCCGGAATGGCTGATCAGGCTCGCCAGCCAGCATCAAAACATACAGATCGTTAAAAACCCGGCCGACACTGAAATGTTCAGCCTGATTCGCAAGGCTCACGTGAATATAATGGTCACATTCCAGCCTACCGGACTCAAGCTTAAACTCCTCAACGCACTTTTCAACGGCCGGTTTTGCCTTGTAAACGAGGAAATGGTCACAGGAACCGGCCTGGACGATCTATGTTACATCGCTGGCGATCCGAACGAGTTGAAACAGGTATTGCTGCGTCTTTTTTCTCTGAAATTCACCCAGGATCAAATCGATAACAGGATCACTGTACTCCAAAAACATTATTCAAACCAAAATAATTGTAAATTGCTGTTGGAGATATTAACTTTGCGTTGATGTTTAACCTACCTTTATCACTTCCAACCACACCCTTATGAAAAAAATTCTCGTACCCGTTGATTTTTCAAGCCATACCGATATTACCTGTCGATATGCCATTGAATTTGCAAAGATTTTTGGCGGAGAAATCAAACTGTTTCACACCTACTTTGACCAGATACTGATCGCCGACACCAGTTTTCCCGACACGCTCGACATGAGTACCATCTACAATGAAGAGCTGATGAAAGAGATTTTCAGGCAAGCTGAGAACAACATGGCTGACCTTGAAGAAAAAGTGAATGCCATGGTAAAAAAGGAGAATCTCGACAATATTGTGATTTCTTCTGCTGTTACAGGAGGTGAACTCGAACACGAACTAAAAGGGGTCTGCTCCGAATTTCATCCCGATATCGTGGTGATGGGAACCACAGGGAAGGGCAATAATGTGAATATCTGGGGCAAGGTTTCGACCTTCATCATTGACCAGGCAAAAGTGCCCGTAATTACCGTTCCCGAAATTAAAAGTTTCCGCGGATTCAAAACCATCATGTTCGCGGCCGATCTTACCGAGGGAAATGCCGGAACAATTTCAGGTTTGATCGATCTGTTCTCCCCATTTTCGGCAAGGATCCTGGTTGCCCACTTTATCACAAAGGCAAAACACGAAGATGCTTACACAAAGATGAAGGGGCTGCAGATGAAATTTGGTAAGGAGGAAAAAACCAACCAGATAAGTTTTGAGGTCCTTGAAGTTGCCGAGAACAACCAGTCAGCGATAGATCAGTTTGTTACTGCCAACAAGGTCGACATGATCGCATTTCAACCCCACAAACACAGTTTGCTGCACATGTTTTTTACCAAAAACATCACAAAAAAGAACCTGTTTGCAACAAATGTCCCTCTGCTTTCAGTACCGGCAAGTTCTAACTGTTAATTAACCGGTACAAGTTTGTAATTATCATATTTATACAGCATCCAGCGCTGGTTTTCATACCCGTTTTCTTTCGTATGGAGGAAGTCAAAGCGCGATACCAGCGTGTTTGCCTTTAACTCCCCGATGCATCTCCCGATATTGGTCCCGAAGGTTTTCAAAGCCGTGAGAAAGAAAAATGCCTGCTCGAACCCCTGGAATGCAAGAAGCTCAGGATCAGACTGATACATTACCTGATATTGTCCGACAAAACGCCTGACAGCCGGATTATCATAATCAATAAATGAACGGGCCATCTCATGGGTTTTCATGGAAACAAGGTATTCTGTTTCGAGGCCGTCCATGGCCGTCCAGTTGGGAAGTCCAACCAGCGTAATGGCATACTCATTGCGCAATTTATACATCCCCCGGAGTAAATCAAGCACATACGCCTGGTTATCGGAGAAAGCAACAACATAGTTCGGCCTGTCTTTTGAAAGACGTCCGATTGCAGCCTCCTGTCCTTCAACGATCTGTGATGCCAGATTTCGCTCCTGGCAGTCTTTTTTCAGCTGTTCGGGGGCATCACGGTCACCGTACTGGCCATTCCTGATGATCAGAACCTGCCCCCCCCTGAAAGATTCCGACATATAGGCAGCCAGCTGATCAAACTGGTATTTTTTCGGAGGCTGAACCTTAAACACATAAGGATTTCCGGCAACCAACTCGCTTCGTTCGGAGATCGGGTTTACCAGGTTGATCCTGTTCTTTTTAGCAAATGCAGCGACGATCTGGAAATTAGGATGAAACAACAATCCGAAAATCAGGTCCATGGATTTCATCTCCGGTTTTTTCAGTAATTGCCTGGTTTTGACCGTATCCTTATCAACATCGTACACATACAGCTTGATTTTTAATCCCAGCTTTTCAAGGGAGTCAACCGCCATGCGGAAGCCTTCATAATAGGGCAGGAACTGGAAAGACTTTGAAGTCTCGAAAACTTTCGGATTCGGGTTCGCGGACTCGATTTCGTCAATGCCCGCCAGGAAAAGCGGGAGCATCAGCGCAATTTTGTATTCAGATTTTTTTGTTGAGACGTCCTGTCCGCAAGGCAATTCCGGGATGATCACCGAATCGGCTTTGGGTTTGATTTCTGACGGAAGTGCGTTTTTTTCAGGGGGAAGTACTGTCTTATCCTTTCCCGCGACAACCTTTGGATTTGCAATATTTTTTTGTCCGGGGATCAGTATCCGCAGTTTCTGATCGGCCTTGATGCCCTCTTTTACCCCGGGATTGTCGCGGATGATGTCATTCACTTCCACGCCATATGCCTTGGAAATCATGTAAAGTGTCTGTCCCCTTTTGATCGTGTGGATGTAATAATCAAGACCATCGGTTTTTTCGATTACCGGCGACCGCATCTGCTTCAACTGGTCCTGGGTCGATTGCGCAAAAACCGTGTTTTGAATAACACAACTGGAAACTGCAAACAGAATAAAAACCCGAAAATACCTCATGATTTCACTATTTCCCTATTTCGCTACTCCCACTCTATCGTAGCCGGAGGCTTTGAACTGATGTCATAAACCACCCTGTTCACACCCTTCACTTTATTGATAATGTCGTTGCTCACCTTCGCCAGGAATTCATACGGCAGATGTGCCCAGTCGGCAGTCATGCCATCGGTTGAGGTTACGGCCCGCAGGGCCACCACGTTCTCATAGGTGCGCTCATCGCCCATCACTCCCACAGACTGCACCGGCAGGAGTACTGCAAAAGCCTGCCACACCGAATGATACAGATCAAATGCCCGCAACCCGGAAATGAATACATCATCCACCTCCTGGAGAAGACTTACCTTTCCGCGATCAATGTCACTGAGGATGCGCACGGCCAGTCCGGGCCCGGGAAAAGGGTGGCGGTTGATAAATTCGGGATCAAGGCCGACCGTAAGGCCCACTTTTCTCACCTCGTCCTTGAACAGGCTGTTCAAGGGCTCAACAATCCGGAGGTTCATATAGTCAGGAAGACCGCCGACATTATGGTGCGATTTGATGGTTGCGGAAGGTCCCTTCACGGAATGCGATTCAATCACGTCCGGGTATATGGTTCCCTGCGCCAGCCATTTGATATCCTGTATTTTATGTGCTTCCGCATCAAACACATCAATGAAGGTTTTGCCAATAATTTTGCGTTTCTTTTCCGGATCGACCACCCCTTTCAGGGCATCCAGGAAAAGATCGCGGGCATCGACACCCGTAACATTCAGATCAAGTGTTTTATACCGTTCAAGCACTTTTGAAAATTCATTTTTCCGGAGTAACCCGTTGTCCACAAAGATGCAATAGAGATTCTTCCCGATGGCCTTGTGAAGCAGCATTGCCGCAACGGATGAGTCGACCCCGCCTGAAAGGCCGAGGACCACTTTGTCCTGTCCAAGCTTCTGCTTCAGACCGGCCACGGTTGTCTCCACAAAAGATTCGGGAGTCCAGTCCTGGCGGCATCCGCAAATACCCGCTACAAAGTTTTTAAGCAAGGTCAATCCTTCGGTGGTATGATATACTTCAGGGTGAAACTGGATGCCGTAGGTTGGTTCTCCCGCAACATGGAATCCGGCATACAAAACGTCGGAAGTGCTTGCAATCACCCGGAAACCCTCCGGTGCATTCAGGATGGTATCGGCATGCGACATCCACACCTGGGTGCCTTTCGACATGCCCAGAAGCAATTCGTTTGCATCGTCGATGGATGTAAGGTTTGCACGGCCATACTCGCGGATTTCCGAAGGAGCAACGACCCCGCCGGATGACTGGGCGAGATACTGGGCACCATAGCATACTCCGAGAAGGGGCATCTGCCCCCTGATGCCCGTGAGATCGGGAAACGGGGCACTTGTATCCCTGACGGAAAAGGGGCTTCCTGAAAGGATTACTCCTTTTATCTGCTGCGTTAAAACAGGAATTTTATTGAATGGATAAATCTCGCAGTACACATTCAGTTCACGCACCCTGCGGGCAATAAGCTGGGTGTATTGTGAACCGAAATCAAGGATCAGGATTGTTTCTTGCATAGTGCAAAGATATAAAATGCAAAATGTAAAATGTAAAATCAAAATGCAAAATCAAAATGCAAAATCAGCCTGCACTTTACATTTTGATTTTGGATTATGCCAGTTGAATTATTTTTTTCTTCACCGGATAAGTGCAGCCTCATACTTCGATGTATTGCCCACTGCGTCAGTTACCGTCAGCACAAACAGGTTCTTCCCCGGCTTCATCATTTCATCAAATACGTAGGTCAGGAGGCGGCTTTTTTCATCATAATCCATCAGGATCCATTTGCCATTTATTGTCCCGCGATACGTTTTAATGCCCGAAAGGTTGTCTGACAATTTTATGAGAATGGAAGATTGCTTTTTCACTTTCTTATTCTGAAACACGTTGATCGCCCTGATTACCGGTGGTTCCGTATCGACGGTTACCGTATAGTTTCCGAAATCACGTATTTTAGTGGTGATCCAGCCATTTTCGACCGTGCCGCCCTTGCTTGCGAATTTATTGCCTCCGGTTACGGCCACAATCACCGCTTTCTGTTCCAGGTTCTTCGGAAGGTTATTCGTTTTGATCGACAGGTCGCACCAGGTATGCAGCGGCGTATACTGGTTGTGAAGGTGATGAACGGGAGAGTATGATCCCATCACAGACGGAGTTATAGAATATTCGAACGGAAAATCATCATATACCGCTTCTGCCGGCGCCGTAAACTTCAGGTCGGGGCGTACAAACTGGTTATCCGATTTATAGCTGAATAATTGCGCACCCTGCTCCTGCTGCTTTTCAGGACGGCCTTTCGCATTCACGGGGGGATGACTTTTTACATAAAAAACCAGGGTTGCCGTATTTCCGAATGCATCCCTCACCACATACTGAACCTTATGGGGCCGGTTGTCCACGAAATTCAGGACACCCTGGTTCTTCACACCACTGTAAACGGTCAATTTATTGTTGGGCGCCACATAGCTGCGCTGAATCTTGCGCTTGTTCTGCACAAACGCAGGGTAATCCATCAAACTGTTCACGTACCGGGTTTCGGCAAACGCAAACCGCTCGATGTTATGAGAATAAACCTTCACCCCGTCCACGGCCAACTCGATGCCATGAACACCTGTTTTCAGCCCGCCTTCAGCATTGTCTGAGGTTTCAATGCCAAAGATGATATTTCCGGAAACCTTCACCGTGTCGGCCATTTTTATCCGGAATACGCCATCCGAACCGGTCACGGGGAGAAGAACAGGTTTATCCGAAAAATTTACAAGTGAATTGTTTCCGAACGGGTAAATCTTAACCCATGCAATCCTCGGAGGAATGTTGTCGGCCTTCATGAAGCCAAAGTCGAGCGGATCGATTATTTCCTGGGTTTTCGCATCCCTGATCTCAAAATGGAGATGGGGACCGCCCGATGCGCCTGAATTTCCTGAATATGCAATTAAATCGCCCTTCTTTACTTTCAGGATACCATCGGGGACTTCAATGTCCAGGGCAAAAGATTCCTTTTTGACCTGCTGCGACTTTACCCACACGGCAATAGCTCCCGCATAGTTCCGGAGATGCCCGTACAGGGAAGTGTAACCGTTGGGATGTGTGATGTACAACGCTTTCCCAAACCCTCCGGGAGAGACGTTTACCCGTGACACAAACCCGTCTGCTATGGCATAAACCGGTTTTCCCTGGACTCCTTCGGTGCGGATGTCGATTCCCGAATGAAAATGATTTCGCCTGATCTCACCGAATGAACCGGCAAGAGATACCGGGAAATTAACCGGTGAACGAAAATAGTTCTTCGGATAGGTGGTCTGGGCCGTTCCCGGCAAAGCCGGAACAAGCATCAGCAATAAAATACAGATCAACAGGGTTCTTGTCATTTTTCAGCGAACAGGTAAAAAGGAGAACTTCTTTGAATACATCAGCATCTGCGTGGCGAAATCATCCGGGTATGTTATTTTCACACCGGTGATCACGTTGCCTTTCATTTCCAGGGAGTATTCGGGGTTGATAAACCCGGTATAGGGAGAGATGTTCAGCTTCTTGTACCTTTCCAGCACCTCTTTGTGCAAACCGGCGTCAACCTGAACTGCGTATGCCTCCACCAGTTCACGGGCGCCGTTGTAATCGCCCTCCGAAGTGATTCGCTGAATGATGTTCAGCAGTTCTCCGAATTCCTTCCGCAGGGCATCATAATCGTTGATGCGGAAATAGGTCTTGCCGTCGCGCGTAACTTTTTCAATGACATTTTCACCGGCTCCTTTTTCATACACCCAATGAGCGATCAGCGACCGGTCGCGCATGTGCGACTCTTCGATGGTTTTGCCGGGATGGATCCTTACCAGCTGTGTCATCAGTCCGTTGCGGATATAGCTGTCGTACTCCGCCCTGGCCACATCTTTATCCGGGACAAGCCCGAGTTCCATCATCTTCGGATCACTTATATAGTATAGGGCGAACAGATCGGCCCTCGACTCCTCAATGGTCGAATGGTAATTTTTCAGCGCATCCGCTCCTACCCCGCGCTTCAGCTGACCGGAACCATGGCCGAGGCATTCATGCAGGTCTGTGGTGAGGTTACCGGCAAGATGTCCGAAATCTTTTGCCCTTTGAATCTCTTCCTTTGAAAAAGCGAACTCCTCCATGAAACCGTTTCCCTGGGCTGCCTTATCGTAGGCGTCGGTGATGTTGTCGATGGTCACCGATTTTGAACCGTATTCTTTCCTGATCCAGTTTGCATTCGGAAGGTTGATGCCGATCGGCGTGGTGGGATCGGATTCTCCACCAAGCTGGGCCGCAATGATTACCTTGGCTGTGACACCTTTTACCTTCTTCTTCTTAAACTCGGGCGCAACCGGCGAATTGTCCTCAAAATACTGGGCGTTGGCGCTCAGGATTTCAGTGCGTTTGGTCGCTTCCACATCCTTGAAGTTTACAATGGATTCCCAGGAGCCCTTCATGGCCATCGGGTCGCCGTAAACTTCAATGAATCCGTTCACAAAATCAACCAGGGAATTCAGGTCTTTCACCCAGGCAATGTTGTATTCGTCCCAGGCAGCCAGGTTCCCTGATTTATAATAAGCAATCAATTTTTTAACGGCATCATGTTGCTCGGGTGTTTCCGTCACAGTCAGTGCCTTTTCAAGCCATGCCACGATCTGTTCGATGGCTTTCGAATATAATCCGCCTACCTTATATACTTTTTCAACAATTTTTCCATCTTCCTTTACCAGCTTCGAATTGAGGCCAAAAGAAAGCAGCGTGTCCTGCTTGTTTTTCCTGGCCGCTTTTTTCATTCCGGCATAAAATTCCTCAGCCTCTTTCTGGTTTACCCCCTGGTAAAAATTGGAGGCGGAACTCAGCACCAGGTCACTTCCGGGGTCGAGGCTGACCCGTTTTGGCGCCACCAGCGGATCAAAAATCAGCGGCGTTAATTCTGCTGTAAACTGATCCCTGGTTTGTCCTTTCGCACAGGGAAGCGAACCGATTTTGGTGTTCCGGATCAACTCTGCGAAATAATCCCGGGGAAATTCAGGTAAAAATTTATCGGTGGAATAATGGTGATGAATGCCATTGCAGAACCAGACGCGTTTGAGATATACCACGAACTGCTTAAACTTGTCGTTGTTCCGGTCGCCGGAATAATCGAGGTAAATGGCTTCGAGCGTTGTACGGATCAGCAGGTTCGATTTATAATTCTGGTCGTAGGTGATGTCTCTTCCGCAAAGAGCGGCCTTGCTGAGGTAATAGATCAGCTCTTTTTGCTTCAGTGAAAGCGTTTCAAAACCGGGAACCTTATATCGGAGAATCTTCGAATCGGCAAACTGCTCGGTTAAATATTTGAAGTCATCCTTCACTTCTTTATTTTTTTCCTTCCCTGCCTGCGGCGAAGAGAAAGTCGTACTTGCTATTGCCATGATAAAAACTGTAAAAAATGTTCTCATATTATTTCTGAATTGTTCACTATTCAATATTCAATGTTCCTGTTTCATCCAATATTTCACCATTCCTGTAAACCGGCACCACCGCAGTTGAGTCGATGGCAAAAGAATATGGGATCACATCATCGAGTTCGAGTTTTTTCAGCCTGTGGCGATGGGCGGCCTTTTCTATATACGTGAGGATATCGGGTTTGGCAATGCCCCACAAATCAATGGCCGCAAAGGTTGAATCGCAATTCGTTGCAAAATGATGGTTGTTCAGCAGTTTTTCTGCAAGCGCCCCTGCAAAGATGGTATCCTCCAGACAGAATTTATTTTTCCACCCGGAACACAGGATCACCACATTTTTATCCTGGCTGATGAGCCAGACGGCAAGTGCGCTGAGGTTCACAAAGGCACCGATGGCGATATCCCCGGCTTCTTTCGCTATTTCCAGCGCCCTGGTACCGTTGGTGGTGCAGTAAACCAGCGATTTCCCGGCAATGGCCTCCGCGGAGAAACTGAATGCGGAATTTCCGAAATCTGCGAAGTCGAGCTTTCTGCCGTCCTGTTCCGAAGCAACCAGGTATCCCAGGTCTTTCATGGCTTTCGCCTCCTCCAGGGTTGCAACCGGAAGGATTTTTTTTACGCCATTTTCAAATGCCGCACAAATGGAAGTCGTGGCACGCAGAATATCCGTGAGCACCACAATAGAGTTTTCTTTCGTCTGAATCTCGGAAAACAGCATCGGTGTGAGGCACACCTCGATGCTTCGGGAACTGGCAGTCTTCTTTTCCATCTCCGTTAATAAAACACTATTTCGCATTTCGGATGCATCTGCCTCAGTTTTTCTATCCGTTTCGGCGAAACTTTCGTGTTGAACATTTTTACCGATTCAAGTTTGTTCATGCCATCCAGCACATCGATGTTGCTGACGCGGGTATTATAAAACTCGAGCACTTTCAGGTTAACAAGTTTTTGCAGGTATTTCAGGTTTTTTATCTGCTGGTTGCCGCTGAACTTCAGGACTTGCAGCTGCATCATATTTTGCAGGGCTTCCAGTTCTTCAACCTTTGTGTTTGAAAAATCAAGTTCCACCAGGTTGGGAAGCCCGGTTACCGGGGTAAGGTCAATAATGGGATTTTTCGGGCATCGCAGCGCCTGCAGCTTCGGCATCCTTGATACAGGCTCAAGGCTTGAAACAGTGGTTCCGGAGAACTGGAGTTCCGTTAAACGGGAGAGGTGCACAAGCGGAACCAGGTCGGAAATCTGAAAATTTTCGGATATCTCCACCTTTGACAGTCCTGCGATCTGCTGCAACTGGATTTTATCGGGCGTTCCCTTGATATTCACCTGCTGCAGGAACACATCTTTCCATGGCTGGCTCAATCCCTGCCACCATGATGTATTTTCAAACGTCTGGAACACAAGCATGCAACCCGGGTTTTTATCGGCAAATTTGTCTGCTTCCTTAGTATCAACCGCAGTGTTGTCGGCAAAAACAAACTGCAGCTTTGCCAGGCCGTACAGCGGACTCAGGTCCGCCACCTGGGTGTTGTCCACATTCAAAATTTCAATTCCTGAAATTCCCGACAAGCCCTGCACACCGGTCAGCTTCGTATTCGAGGCATTCAAAACCTTCAGTTCCGTCAGATCTTTCAGCGGATCAACAGAGGTGATCCCGGTGCTCTGGCATTGCAGGTTGCGCAGCAGGATGAGCCGGCTTAACGGGGCAAGTGAAGTTACCGACATGCGCCCGGTGATATTGATGCTGTCGAGCAGCGCCAGGCGATGAAGCTGTTCGGTGGTGGGCTGATCGTCAAGTTTGATGTAAAAATTAAAAAGGTTCTGCCATTCGGCCGGCATGCTTTTCCACCAGGCGGCCAGTTCTTTCGAAGCATAAACCAGCGAAGCATCCGGATGTTTTTTCAGAAAACCAAGCGCTTCCTTCTGATTTACCCGTGTATTGTTGCAATAGACCCGCTGCAGGCCGGTGAGGTTGTCCAATGGCGCCAGGCTGCCGATCACAGTGCTGTCGAAACTCAGCACATGCAGGTTCGCCAGTGGTTTCAATGCATCGAGGTTGTCAACAGGGGTGGAAGACAGGTTGAGCAACTCAAGATTGACTAACGTTGAAACCGGGGTGATGTCTTTAATGCCGGTATGGTTGATGCGCAGATCCCTGACAGAAGCCAGGTCCCTGATCGCTTCCAGCGAGTTCACCTGTGTATTGCTGATGTCGACTGTGCTCATTGATTGAAAGGAGGACAAAACCGTCAGATCGGAAACGGGTGTGCCTTTCATCCGCAACTGGCTGAGATGCAGGCAGAATCTCAGCGGCTCAAGCGAATTCACCCTGGTATTTGAAATGTCGAGAACTTCAAGTTTGTTCAGGTTGCGAAGCGGCAGCAGATCGGTCGCACCGGTGCCGGAAATGTTCACCTCTTTCAGTTCTGAAAGTTTGTTCAGCGGATCAAGATTCACTACAGTTGCATTGCCCGACAGATCAACCTTGCTGGCATGGACAATCTGGCCCAGGTAATTGTAAAACTCCGATCCCATGATGAGTGTACGCTGTCCGCCGACCATCGCAACCGAATCATTGAAACTGTCGATTTGTGACATAGGCATGCTCCCTTCGAGTTTCATGTCGCCGGCCAGGGCCACTTTCCAGTCGTGCGAAAGCCCGTTCCACCAGTTGCGGAGGTCGTCCTTTTCATTCAGTTTGGTGGTATACACGCTGACTATTTTCAGCTGCTGCTTAACCGAATCAAAATTCACTTCGATGTACCTCACTTTGTTGGCATTCACAGAATCGCCGTTGATCGTGATTGCTTTGATGCTCCTGTTTGCGGTAACCTTGAAATAGGTAAGCCCGTTCTGCCCGGCCTCCACGCTCACATCCTGAACCGTGTACTGGAATTTCGCCCTCTTAAAGAAAAAAACCACATCGCTCAGGTAGGCGGTAATGTCCTTGTTGAGCGGCACCAGGCGGTTTTCATCAAGATCATCCTCAACCTGCACATTTTCATCCCAGCACCATTTCAGGTAACTCTGTGAAAGGATAACCTGCTTTTCATTGGCGGAATTGCGGCTATCGCCGAGAAAATTAAGCGAACTTTCAAAAAATCTGACAAGGGGAATCACCTGCAGCCTGAAAGTGTCAATCTTGTTGGCCGCGATCATGCCGGCCTTCGGTTTTGTTTCATCCCCTTTCCCGCCGGCAGCATTTTTCTTTTGTGTGGTGGTGCCTGTTTTTTTCTGGCCGTTGGTTCCGGACTTCTTCTGCGAGGTTTTGGAGGCCGGCTGACTCTTTTTGGTGGTCGTCGTATTTTTCTGGGCCGGCAAGGATATGCTTCCGGCAAAAGCCGCAAGGAACAGCAGTATAAATATTTTCCTCATACAGGATTAGTTAATGTGTGTGTAATTCCGCATCAGATCACGCTTTTCTTTGTCATTTACACGGAGTACATTTGATATGAGCCAGCCCGAATTTGCATTGTTGCGGTTAAACCAGGAGAGTTCAAAATACCAGTTGTTCACCTGGAAAACATGGAATTTAACGTTATTTACCGCCGAAAAGGTGAGATTCCCGTTTTTCATTTCCATCACGAACAGGGCGGTCATGTCCGGCTGATATTCCTTCTCAAAATAGTAATCGAGGTTTTCGGGTTCCTTGAAGGCTTTGTGTAGGTTCATGAAATCGAGTTCATGGCTCATCGGATGAATGAAATATTTGAGGTTCGCCGTGTCGTTCAGGTGTGTGAACCATGAATTGAACCGGTCGAAATAGACGTTGGAGATCACCCATTTATAGCCGTCGTACTGTTTCTCGATTTTGAGGTAGAGGATGATGTTCACCTTTTCCTTTTTATACAGGAACGAGGCGGCAACCTCTGCAAACCATCCTTTCGAATAAAAATCGAGGAACGCAGGGCTTTTTCTATTCAGGGCATCGTCGATGAACACGAATTTTGTATCAGAACTGATGGTCGGGCTTGAATTGTCGAACAGCATGTTGAGGTACTTCTTCCGTGTTTTAAGGTCGCGATACCCCGGATCTGTTGAATAAATCCGTTTGCCTTTAACATCCTCTTCTCCATTGAATCTCAGGAAAAACTGGTTAACCTGTTTCGTCTGTGCATAAAACACCGACTCATCCCCGGTAAAAGAGCCGATCGATCCCTGTGAAAGCCCCATCACCGGAATTAAAAACAATGCAATCCATATGAAGTTCCGCATAATTTACTGTGCTTGATTTAATTTGGTGCAAAAACCCTGCATTTTTAACCACATTAGGCACATTAATTCACAACAGAATGTCTGATCGACCCTATTGTGCACTATTGTGCCTATTGTGGTGAATAAAGCCCCCGAAAAACTACTTCGATGTTTCCTTAACCCTGATATCCCCGAGCATTACATCCCAGAAAGTGATGTACCGCCCGCCAATCTGGGTTTCCTTGCGTTTTACATAAACCGTGATATCCTTTTTTGTGGTGTCCTCATATACCAGTCCCTTTTCCTTATCATATGCCTGGAAGCGCTGGTAAATCGTGATTACACCCACAAATGTGCCGTCGGGTTGCTGAACCAGGTCGCTCACATACTGGATTTTGTACCAGTCGATGGTTACCCTGTCATAGTTAAGTTGCATCAGGCGGTCGAAATATTCACGAACCTTATAGTAGTTTACATCCTGCTTGCCGATTGATGAAACGCCGATCTCGCTGTTTTCCATAAACAGTTCGGAGGCACGTTCTATCACGCGCTGGGCGTCGGACCATGGAGTTTTTTTATCCCCGATGATGCTGATATATTTACTCAGATCGCGGACTTTCTCGAGTGCCAGGCTGTCAATGGCCTGTTTGCGCTGGGGCGAGAGGTTGTCCTGTGCGGCAGTCCTGTTCGTCACGGCGAACATGGAGACCAGTATGATCAATGAAAGAATCTTTCTCATGGTGGTTACTTTTTAATTAAATCGAGTCCTTTGATTTTTCCGTTCGCATCAGTCATGATGGCATCGATATCATTCTTGCTGGCCTTTGTATCCTTGAGGAAATTCAGGTAGCGCCTGATCGTGGTCGGTTTATCGTAATCCACCGTGGAGCCCTCCCTGCTGATGATGATCAGCACCGGGGCATCGTCTGATGAAAAGAGCTGAAGGGTTTTCGTGATGGTGTTGTCTGCCTGCGACAGGTTGCCTGTTTTGGCTGCATTGGCAATGGTGGTGAATGCATTCTCCAGCTGGGTTTTTACCGGGAGGCTGGCACCGCCTGAGCGCATATCCTGGATTTTCTTTTCAAGCCTGGAAATGAGTTCGTCGATCTCCTGGTCATTGAGTTTTTGCCTTTTGATCGCATTCAGTTCCTTTTCCAGTTCGTCGGCCGATTTGTTGTCCTTGTTCAGCAGCAGATCGTAGAGTGCCGCGCGTGCAACATCGACTTTCTGGGCTTTTTCCTGCGTTTCTTTGGCCAGCAGCGATTTCAGTTTTTGCTGTGCCTGGATGATCATGTCGTTGAGCACTGGATCATTCAGATTTTTATCCATCACCTCGCCAACGATCCGCTTTTGCTCCTCATACGACAGGGTGGACGTTCCACTGATAATCGGCTGCAGCTGGGTCTTAGCCTGTTCGATCAAGGCTTTGCGCTGCTTCTTCGACATTTTTCCGGTCGGTTTGCAACTGTCGGCTCCGGCAACCATGAGTGCCATCATGATGATAACCATCATGCGCTGCCAGTTGACTGATTTGATTTTATTTGCTATTTCTGACATAATTACTCTTGTTTTGGTTTGGTAAATATTTCTTTAAACGCAAAGGACGCAAAGTATTATACAAAGTTCACAAAGAATCCCTGTCCGCTTGTCCCCCCCCCCGTCAACCCTTGTAAAACGGAAACTTCACCACCTTCGCCCGCAGGACCTTGTCCCTGATTTTAATGTGGATCTCGCTTCCTTCCTTCGACAATGCAGACGGAACATATCCCATTCCGACGGGAATTTTCACAGAAGGGCCCATGGTACCAGACGTAACTTCCCCGATTTTATTGCCCTGTGCGTCCGTAATTTCATACTCATGCCGGGGAATTCCCTTGTCAACCATCTCAAATCCAACCAGTTTATGAGCAGTCCCCTCCTGTTTCTGTTTCAGCAGGGCAGCTTTGTTGATAAACTCCTTCTCCGCTGTAAATTTGGTGATCCAGCCAAGGCCGGCTTCAATCGGGGAGGTGGTATCGTTGATGTCATTTCCATAGAGGCAGTAACCCATTTCAAGCCTCAGGGTATCCCGTGCTGCGAGCCCGATCGGTTTGATGCCGAATTCTGCGCCTGCATTGAAAACCGCTTCCCATATTTTAGGGGCATCGGCATTGGCCATATAAATCTCGCAACCGCCGGAACCGGTATAGCCCGTAGTGGCAAATATCACATCATGAACACCGGCAAAGGTGAGTTTCCTGAACGTATAATACTCCATGTCGGTGACGATCGTGTCCGTGAGCTTTTGCATGGCTTTCAGCGCAAGCGGGCCCTGGACTGCCAGTTGTGAAATTTCATCGGAAGCATTGTACAAGACGGCTCCCATTTTATTCTGCCTGTTGCACCAGGCCCAGTCCTTGTCAATGTTGGCAGCATTCACGACCAGTAAATAGGTAACATCATCCACTTTGTATACCAGGAGATCATCCACAATGCCGCCGGTATCGTTCGGGAAACAGGAGTATTGCACCTTCCCCGGAACCAGTTTTGAGGCGTCATTCGATGTGACATACTGAATAAAATCAAGTGCTTTCGGACCCTTAACCCAGAATTCGCCCATATGTGAAACATCAAACACGCCAAGCGCCTTGCGCACGGTTTCATGTTCGGCAATGACACCCTCATACTGAACCGGCATGTTGTAACCGGCAAACGGGACCATTTTGGCGCCCATTGCTTCGTGATACTTCGTAAATGCTGTGTTTTTCATGGAAAGAATTTTTTGTTTTTGGATATGTGACCCTTTTATCTGATAGTTAACAAGTTCCTCATGGCCAACATTCATAAAATCAACTTCGAGGTAAAGCATGTGTAAAACGGCGCAAAAGTAAATAAAATTGCACGCTGAATCGCCGAATGTTCATATTTTACGGCAATTGTTCATATGTTCAGGCGAATTATTTTTAAATTTGACGCATGTTTATATCCCGGGAAAACACACCGCGCTGGTTCATCTTTTTTATTGACATGACGATCGTCCTCTCGGCCGTTATACTGGCTTACCTTCTGCGGTTCAACTTTGCCATTCCGGAGAGGGATTTAAAACCTGTCCCGATCGTACTTGCCTATATTGCGCTGATCCGTGCAGCCGGGTTCATGATTTCCCGCACACATGCCGGCATCATCCGCTACACCAGCACCGGCGATGCTTTGCGTGTTTTTGCCACCATCTTCACCGGCAGTGTTGCCTTCTGCCTGACTAATATTGTGACGTACTTCTTCATCACCGGACATTTCCTGGTTCCTTTTTCCGTCATCATCATTGAATTCCTGGCAACCTCCTTCGGGATGATCACCTTCAGGCTGGTCGTCAAAATGGCATTTCTTGAGTTCCGCAACCCGGAACGCGAAAAAGTGAACGTGGTGATCTATGGCGCAGGGGATGCCGGGATTATTGCCAAACGCACCCTCGACCGCGACGCCGGCACCAGGTACAAAGTACTTGCCTTTATCGATGACCATCACAGCAAACAGGGAAAAAAACTCGAAGGAGTCGATATCCTCAGCCCTGAGAAGCTTGACAACCTGCTGTCGGCCAACTCCGTTTCCCAGGTCATCCTGGCCATCATGCATCTTGACCCTGTAAAAAAACAGGAACTGGTTGATAAATGCCTGGCCTACGGCACGAAAGTTCTCACCGTTCCTCCCATGATCCGATGGATAAACGGTGAGCTAAGCTTCAACCAGATTAAAAAGATCAACATCGAAGAATTGCTCGAGCGTGATGAGATCAAACTGGATAACGAAAAGATTGCCCGCGAAATTACCGGGACGGTCGTCCTGGTCACCGGCGCTGCAGGTTCCATCGGCAGCGAAATAGTAAGGCAGATCGCCCGTTTCGCACCAAGGCAGCTTATCCTGGTCGACCAGGCCGAAACACCCCTCCACTACCTGGAGCTCGAAACCCTCGAATACAACCAGGGAGCAGGCATTGAGTGCATCCTCTGCGACATCGGCAATGAAGCCAGGATGCGCAGAATTTTCGAAACTTTCCGTCCAACCATGGTTTATCATGCCGCTGCTTACAAGCATGTGCCCATGATGGAAAGCAATCCCTCCGAAGCAGTGCTCACCAACGTGAAGGGAACACGCATTGTCGCAGACCTGTCGGCTGAATACGGAGTGAAAAAATTCATCATGATCTCCACCGACAAGGCCGTAAACCCGACCAATGTGATGGGCGCATCCAAACGCATTGCCGAAATGTACACCCAGGCCATGGATAATCCGACTGGAACAAGGTTCATCACGACCAGGTTTGGAAATGTACTGGGTTCGAACGGTTCCGTCATCCCGCTCTTCCGCAGCCAGATCGAAAAAGGGGGCCCGGTCACCATTACGCATCCTGAGGTTACCCGGTTTTTTATGACCATCCCCGAAGCCTGCCAGTTGGTGCTCGAAGCCGGGGCTTATGGCAAAGGCGGCGAAATTTTCATTTTTGACATGGGCAAGTCGGTTAAAATCATTGACCTTGCCAAGAAAATGATCCAGTTGTCGGGACTGACCCTTGGCAAAGACATCCAAATCAGGTATACCGGCCTCCGGCCCGGCGAGAAACTCTTTGAGGAATTGCTCAACATCGAAGAAAACACGATCCCCACACACCATCCGCTCATTCTTACCGCCAAAGTCCGTAAATTCAGCCTAGGGGAAGTTAAACAGGATATCGAAGAACTTGTCGGCATGGTAATACCCGGCTCCAATTTCGACATCATCCGGAAAATGAAACAGATGGTTCCGGAATACAAGAGTCAGAATTCGGTGTATGAGGAACTGGATAAATGATGATAACCATCCTCGGACCTACCGCAACAGGTAAAACTGAACTCGCAGCCAGGATTGCCCATGAACTCAACGGGGAAGTGATCAGCGCCGATTCCCGGCAGGTATATCGGGGAATGACTATCGGGACCGGCAAAGATTATGACGATTATACTGTTAACGCCCAAAAGATTCCGTATCATCTCATCGACATCGTCGATCCCGGTTACGAATACAACATCTTCGAATACCAGAAAGATTTTCTGAATGCTTACAACGATATCATCTCCAGGAATAAACTGCCTGTGTTATGCGGTGGCTCAGGAATGTACCTTGAGGCGGTTTTGAAAGGCTACAAACTTGAAAAACCCGGGGATGATGATGATTTCATTGCTTCACTGGAGGATAAATCTGACGACGAACTGGTTGAAATTCTCAAAGAATACAAAACCCTTCACAACATCACAGATTTTGAAAACCGCGCCCGTCTTCTGAACGCCATCCGAATCGCCCACGCAGCCAACCCCCATCCCGCATCCCGCATCCCGCTTCCCGAATCTCCTTCACCCTTTCCTGCGATCAGTTCCACCATCTTCGGCATCAGCTACCCCCGCGGACTGGTAAAGGCGCGCATCAGGAGCAGGCTGGAATACCGCCTGGAGCACGGCATGGTGGAGGAGGTAGAACGATTGCTGCAGGAAGGCATCGCCGTCGACCGATTGATGAAATATGGCCTGGAATATAAATTCGTGACCTTATTCCTTCTCGGGAAATTATCCCGGCAAAATCTTCTGGACGACCTTAACATCGCAATCCGGCAGTTTGCCAAACGGCAGATGACCTGGTACCGCCGCATGGAGAAGCAGGGATTGCGAATTTACTGGATAGACGGCCGGCTCCCCCTGCAAAAAAAAGTTGATGAAATTCTTTGGATTGTTAGGGATTGATTTCTATTGATATTTTTCATATTTTTGTCCTTGGTTTGTTTCCAACCAATTCATGTCGAAAGAAACCCGATTCTCCAGAAATTTTGATATTCCCTTTTTCAGACGACTCATTTTCCTGGGTCTTGTTATTGCGTATGCCTCCACCTCCCTTTTCGGACAGATCACCATCCAGCCATTCGTCGACCCGACATGTCTGGGAAATTCCCTCACCGTTCACTGCATCGTGACCAGCACCGATTACGGGACAGACAGTTACTCCTTCCAGGTCATCCCATATGCCCCGATGGATACAACCACCGGCACGGCCGTTGATCCGACCCTGACGCACTGCGCATCAACCTCAGGAGGCAAAGACGATTGCTGGGGCGGCCCCTATGATATCGGCTTTAACTTTTGCTTTTTCAGCCAGCTTTATAACAAGTTTTACATCGGTTCCAACGGATGGATCGGTTTTCGCACACCTGGCAGTAATCCCTGGAATACGTTTACTGCGCGTGTTATTCCAAACAATGCCGCTGACTCTGCCGCACCCAAGGATTGCATCTTCGCACCGTGGCAGGATTGGCTGCCCATGCTTTCGGGCATCAACAACATTTTTTATTATACCACCGGGGTCCCTCCCGACCGGGAGTTGGTGGTCTATTGGAAAAACTGTCCGATGTATGGATGTGCGACGACAAAAGGCAGCTTTCAGATCGTGCTCAAAGAGCAGGGCGGAGTAATTGAAAACCACCTTCAGAGCAAGCCATCCTGTGCCACCAGCGGGAACAAGGCCACACAGGGCGTTCACAACAACAACGGAACCGTCGCCTTTACCGCTGTGGTCAATGCGATCAACCGCAACCAGACCAGCTGGACGGCAGTGAATGAAAGCATGCGTTTTGTTCCCGACGGGGTGTCGTGGCACAGCGGCTCGGCAACCGGGCCGGTAATTGGTTATGGCGATACGATCACCTTCAGTCCGACCGTTTCCACGTGGGTCTACTCCGTCATTAACACCTGCCTGGGTGTCATCCATTACGATTCCGCGCTGGTCCACGTCATTCCGACGCTCACCGGGCCTGCTTCCCTGTGCAAAGGATCGACAGGCGCAACCTATATCACGGAGGCCGGTAAGACCAACTATACCTGGACTGTTTCTGCCGGCGGAACCATCACCTCCGGAGGAACATCCTCGGATAATACCGTAACAGTTACCTGGAACAGCGCCGGCGGCCAGACGGTTGCCGTGAGGTTTACAGATCCTGTTACAGGCTGCACTTCCACGGTAAACCGGGTTTTCAATGTCACCGTGATCAACACTCCCACGCCGGTCCTCACCGGTACACAAGGCGTATGCGTTAATTCCGGCGGCCACGTTTATACCACCCAGACAGGTAAAAACAATTACATCTGGGCGGTGACGGGGGGCACCATCACTGCAGGCGGAGGACCGGGAGATGCGACCTGCACGGTAATATGGAACACGACAGGAGCACAGTCCGTAAGTGTGGTTTATACCGATCCTGTTACGCTCTGCACAGCCCTGGTGCCAACGGTATTGCCGGTCACCGTTAATCCGCTTCCCGTGCCATCCTTTATAACCGGGGAAACGCTGGTGTGCGTTGGAACTACAGGTAAACTTTATGAAACCCAGCCGGGAAAATCAAACTATATATGGGCCATCACCGGAGGTAATATGACAGCTGGAGGCGGAACGGGCAACTCCAACGCAATAGTTACGTGGAATACAACCGGACCTCAGGCGATCAGCGTCAACTATTCCGATCCGGTCACACAATGCACAGCGGCAGCTCCGGCAGTTTTGCCCGTACAGGTGGCTCCCCTGCCGGTCCCTTCTATTGCCGGGCCTTCTACTATATGCCTTGATGCGCCCCAGGGAATTTACACAACCCAGAACAACATGTTCAGCTATACATGGACGATCACACCAATAACCGCGGGAACGATATTATCCGGTTCAGGTACCGGCACCATCCTGGTTCAATGGACCAGCCCGGGCATCCATGTCGTTCGTGCAACGTATACCGATGCCAACGGCTGTTCTCCGGCATCTCCGGCACAGCATGCTGTTGTAGTGACATCGATACCTGTCACAACAATTACAGCGCCACCGGGTGTTGCCTGTGCAACCCAGGCGCGCACATATCAAACCCCGACCGATCCGGCTTGCACCTTTACCTGGAGCATCAACCCGCCCGGCAACGGAAACATCGTTTCGGGACAGGGTACAAATGTCATCAGCATCAACTGGCTGACACCCGGGAATGCCACCATTCATGTAACCGGCTCAAACAACACCTACACCTGCATTTCTTCTTCATCGCTGCTGGTGCCGGTTAAACCGACGCCGGTACCTTCATTTACCGCCTGTTTCGACACAAAAACCACCCTGAATGCCAGGAAGATCACGCTGAGGGGAGCATCTCCGTTTATTTCCGGGCAAGGCGTTTTCAGCGGACCCGGGGTTACAAACCCATCCCCGGGAGTTTTTGAATTCAACCCTGCAACCGCGGGTCCGGGTAGCCGGCCGGTCACATACTCGTTTACCAACAATTATGGCTGCACAGGCATTGCTATCGTGAACATCCAGGTTCAGTCCTCAAATTTTACCTGCGGTAACAACCTCATCGACATCCGCGACGGGAAATCCTATCCCACCGCCATGCTGAGCGGCAAATGCTGGATCCTCCGGAACCTCGATTACGGAACCGTTATTCCAGTGCCAAATCCCGGGCTTCAAACGGATAATTGCCTGCCTGAAAAATATTGTGCCCCCGCCGATGCGACCTGCTCAGCCTATGGTGGTTTTTACCAGTGGGATGAGATCATGGAATACACCTCCGTACCCGGGAGCAAAGGAGCCTGCCCGCCGGAATGGCACCTGCCGACCGAAGCTGAATGGCAAACACTCATTGACAATCTTGTTGCCGGGATCGTCGCCCCCGATGCGAACGGGCTCTCCGGGGCAAAAATAAAGGATCTGACGGCAATCAACGGATTTCACGGCATGCTTGCCGGCCTGAACTACCTCGACAGTTTCTGGGGATACACCACCACTCCGCTCACCGGTACTATGTTCTGGACATCTACTGCCAACGGCCCGGATGAAGCTGTTGCCAGAGGGGTAAACCTGGTTAACCCCAGCATTTCACATTACACCAACTCGCGGGGCAATGCGTTCCCTGTGAGGTGCGTGAAAGATTAGGGGCAGACTGGAGAAGATATCACACTTGTCTCCTTTGCCATCACCCGGGAAATTAGTATCTTTGCCGATTCCAAAAATCGAACATCATGAACTACGATATCATTGTGATTGGCAGCGGTCCGGGCGGATATGTGGCTGCCATACGCGCTGCGCAACTGGGATTTAAAGTGGCTGTTGTTGAACGGGCTGAACTGGGAGGAATTTGCCTCAACTGGGGATGCATCCCCACAAAGGCATTGCTGAAAAGCGCCAGCGTTTTTCAGTACCTGAAACATGCTGCCGATTACGGAATTGTTGCCGGTGAAGCCAGTGCTGACTTTCCTGCCATCATCAAACGCAGCCGCGACGTGGCCGACCAGATGAGCAAAGGAATCCAGTTCCTGCTGAAGAAAAATAAGGTGGAACACCTGCAGGGCTTTGGAAAAATTAAACCCGGAAAAATCGTCGAGGTTACCGATGCATCAGGGCATAAAACCGAATATGCTGCAAACCACATCATCCTTGCAACCGGCACCCGCTCCCGTGAACTGCCAAACCTGAAACAGGACGGCAAAAAAATCATCGGTTACCGCGAAGCAATGACCCTGCCAGTGCAACCAAAATCAATGGTGGTGGTTGGCTCCGGGGCCATCGGATCGGAGTTTGCCTACTTTTACCAGTCCATCGGCACGCAGGTCACCCTCATCGAAGTACTTCCGAACATCGTTCCCATCGAAGATGAAGAGGTTTCCAAAGCGCTGGAACGCTCGTTTAAAAAGTCAGGCATGAAAGTGCTGGCTGGCGTTTCTGTTGAATCTGTTGATACGGGTGGCGACGGTTGTAAGGTGACAATCAAAACCAAAAAAGGTGAAGAAATCATTGCCTGCGATGTCGTGCTCTCAGCTGTTGGTGTTGCCACGAACATCGAAGGAATCGGCCTCGAAGAAACCGGAATCACCACCGAACGTGGCAAAGTCGTGGTGGATGACTATTACAAAACCAACATCGATGGATATTACGCCATCGGCGACATCGTGAAAGGCCCGGCCCTCGCACATGTGGCTTCCCATGAGGGGATCATCTGTGTTGAAAAAATCGCCGGAAAGCATGTCGAACCTCTTGATTATGGCAACATCCCCGGATGCACCTACACTCATCCGGAAATCGCGTCGGTGGGCATGACGGAACAGGCCGCAAAAGCAGCCGGATACGAGATACTCGTTGGCAAATTCCCCTTCACCGCCTCCGGAAAAGCGACTGCGTCAGGCACACGCGACGGGTTTATCAAGGTGATTTTCGACGCAAAATACGGAGAATGGCTCGGCGCCCACATGATCGGCGAAAATGTAACGGAAATGATCGCGGAGGTAGTTGTTGCCCGGAAACTTGAAACCACCGGCAAAGAGATCATTGAATCTGTTCACCCGCATCCCACAATGAGTGAAGCAATCATGGAAGCCGTGGCACAGGCGTATGGGGAGTGCGTCCACCTGTAAATGGTGAAATAGCGAAATAGTGAAATAGTAAAATAGGAGAAGATGGAAATTATCAAAACCCCTCTTGAAGGACTGCTGATCATCAAACCCGATGTTTTTGAGGATGACCGTGGTTATTTTTTTGAATCTTTCAACCAGGAAAAATTCCGCTCTGCCGGACTTGACCTGACATTCTTACAGGACAATGAATCCAAGTCGAAAAAAGGCGTGCTCAGGGGCCTGCATTACCAGGCACCGCCTTTTGCCCAGGGGAAGCTGGTACGCGTGATCAGCGGTTCTGTGCTGGACGTGGCTGTGGATATCCGGAAAAACTCCCCGACATACGGAAAATGGGAATCCATCGTTCTTTCAGGCCAAAACAAATGGATGTACTGGATCCCGGCCGGGTTTGCCCACGGATTCGCAACCCTCGAAGATGATACGATGTTCTTTTACAAGTGCACCAACGTCTACAGCAAAATATCCGAAGGCAGCATCCGGTGGGACGATCCGGATCTGAACATCAACTGGGGCGTCGATGATCCTGTGATTTCTGAGAAGGATAAGGTTTCGCCGGGGTTCGGGGAGTTGGTGAGTCCGTTTTGACGTAGGGGACAAACGGACTGGCGGACAAGCGGACTGGAAAAAAATATAAATTGGAACTATTGATTACTCATTATTTAATATGATCAAAAAACAACATTATTACTTTGGTGTTTTGGGGCTTTTGGTGGTTTGTATCCTTTCGGTTTGTGCTGTTTCTGTGGTGAACAACCAGGAAAAGGAGTACCGCAGCCTGTTCTTACGGCATACAAAGTTCTTTGCTCCTGAAGTTCCTGCCAAAGCAAGTTTCGCCGGCGAAGAGGTTCCGCTGGACCTGTATTATGTCAGGGAAGCCTTTGAGCGTGAGATCCTGGCGAATACATTCATGCACTCCACCTCCATCGTGATGTTCAAAAGGGCAAACAGGTGGTTCCCGGTAATTGAGCCAATCCTGAAAAAGAACGGCATTCCCGATGATTTTAAATTCCTTGCAATTGCTGAAAGCAACCTCATAAACGTGGTTTCTCCCGCAGGTGCCGAAGGTTACTGGCAGTTTATCAAGCCTACCGGCCAGAAGTATGGCCTGGAGGTGAACGACAACGTGGACGAACGCTACAACATGGAGAAAGCCACCCAGGCTGCCTGTGATTATTTCAACGATGCATTTAAAAGCTTTAAAAGCTGGACCCTGGTCGCCGCTTCTTACAACAGGGGCATGGATGGCATCCAGAAAGCACTTGATAATCAGAAAGTCAGCAATTATTATGATCTGTATCTGAATGATGAAACATCCCGGTATATATTCCGGATCATGGCCATCCGCGAAGTATACAACCACCCGGTCAACTATGGGTTTTACCTCAGGGAGCAGGATTTTTACCCGCCAATTCCTGCCCGCCTTGTTACCATCGACAGCAGCATTGGCAGCCTTCCAGCCTTTGCCAAAACCTTATCCATTAATTACCGGATCCTGCGGGAGATGAATCCGTGGATTCAGAGCTACAGCCTGCCCAACAAATCGAAGAAATCATATACGTTCAGGATCCCCAAAGATGGCGCCATCAGCTATGACATGCTGCTGAAAAAAGTTCCCTTGCATGAGACTTTCTTTCACGACACACTGAAAATCAAAGACATTCATTAAATAAACGTTTTTCAAGATCATTGTGGAAGAAAATCTGGAAGTATTTGGCGCGAGGGTTCACAACCTGAAAAACATCGATCTGGTCATTCCCCGGCACAAACTGGTTGTATTCACCGGCCTGAGCGGAAGCGGTAAATCGTCGCTTGCGTTCGACACGATCTATGCCGAAGGACAGCGCAGGTATATGGAGACATTTTCGGCCTATGCCCGCCAGTTTATCGGGAATCTTGAACGGCCTGAAGTAGATAAGATCAGCGGACTGAGCCCGGTTATTTCCATCGAACAAAAATCGACCAACCGCAACCCGCGTTCAACGGTAGGAACCATCACGGAAATCTATGACTTCATGCGGCTGCTTTTTGCGCGGGCCGCAGATGCTTTTTCGTCTGTTACAGGTGAGCAGATGGTGAGATACAGCGAGCAGCAAATCGTTGACCTTATCATTTCCAACTACACCGGGAAAGATGTCCTGGTGCTTGCCCCGGTTGTTAAAGGGCGGAAAGGCCATTACCGCGAACTGTTCGAGCAGATCAGGAAACAAGGGTTCCTGAGCGTTCGCATCGATGGCGAAGTAAGGGAAATATCACATGGACTGCAGCTCGACCGGTACAAAATTCATGACGTCGAAATTGTCATTGACCAGGTCAGTGTCAAACCCGAAGCTAAAGTAAGGCTGGCAGGGTCGATAAGCCTGGCGATGAAGCATGGCAAGGATGTTCTGATGGTGTTCGACCAGGAAGCTGGTTCGGTTCGTCACTTCAGCCGGCTGCTGATGTGTCCGACTTCGGGTATTTCGTACGATGAACCCGAACCGAATTCATTTTCGTTCAACTCTCCCTATGGCGCCTGCCCCAAATGCAACGGGCTGGGAACAATCAGCGAGATCGATATCAGCAAGATCATTCCCGACCGGTCGAAAAGCATCAAAAAAGGAGGCATCGTTCCCATCGGCGAGTACAAAAATTCCTGGATATTCAAACAAATCGAAGCAATCGGCGAAAAACACGGATTCGATCTCAACACTCCCATCTCTGAAATCCCGGAGAATGCCATCAATGTAATTCTGAATGGATCCGACGAGGTATTCAGGGTTAAGAATGAATATCTTGGGGTCTCATCAAGCTATTCGCTGAATTTCGAAGGGATTGTAAGTTTTATCAACTCCCAGCATGCCGAAGCGGCACCTGCAGGCATCATGAAATGGGTCAGCAGTTTCATGAATAAGCTGCCATGCCCGGAATGCAACGGTGCGAGACTGAAAAAAGAGTCCCTGAATTTTTTGCTTGGCGGGAAAAACATTGCCGAACTCGCCGGTACCGATCTAATAAACCTTTCTGCTTGGTTTGACGGGCTCATCACCCAACTGGACGAGCGGAAAAGAACAATTGCCTATGAAATCATCCGTGAGATCAGGGCGCGTATTCAATTCCTGCTGGATGTCGGCATCGGCTATCTGACGCTGAACCGCACGGCAAAAAGCCTTTCAGGCGGCGAAAGCCAGCGGATCAGGCTGGCCACCCAGATAGGGTCCCAACTTGTCGGCGTTCTATACATCCTCGATGAGCCCAGCATCGGGTTACACCAGCACGACAACCTTCGTCTGATTCATGCACTGAAAAGCCTGCGGGATACGGGAAATTCGGTAATCGTGGTCGAACATGACCAGGAAACCATCATGGCGGCCGATTATGTGATAGACATCGGACCCGGGGCCGGCGTTCACGGAGGCAGGATCGTTGGTATCGGAACGCCGGAAGAGATCATGCAAAACGGGCATCTTACCGGGCTGTACCTGAGTGGTAAACGAAAAATCAATATTCCGAATGTCAGGCGAAAGGGCAACGGCAAATTTCTTACGCTGACTGGCTCTACGGGCAACAATCTACGGAATGTTGACCTGAAACTCCCGCTGGGCACGCTGATCTGTGTTACCGGGTTGTCGGGAAGCGGAAAATCATCACTGATCAACGAAACCCTTTATCCGATCCTGAGCCAGCATTTCTTCAAATCAGATCAGAAACCGTTGCCGTACAAGGCGATTGAAGGGATCAAAAATGTCGATAAAGTCATCGAAATAGACCAGTCTCCCATCGGGCGCACACCCCGGTCAAATCCTGCAACCTATACCAAAGTGTTTGACAATATCCGGAAACTGTTCGCCGAATTGCCCGAATCTAAAATCCGCGGCTACCTTCCCGGCAGGTTTTCATTCAATGTCAAAGGCGGCAGATGCGAAACCTGTAAGGGAGCCGGGTTGCGTGTGATCGAAATGAATTTTCTTCCTGATGTATACGTACCGTGCGAAGCATGCCACGGACACCGCTACAACCGCGAAACCCTCGAGGTGCGCTATAAGGGGAAATCCATCAACGATGTCCTGAATATGACCATTGAACAGGCGGTCGGATTCTTTGAAAACATTTCTTTCATCGTTCACAAAATCAGCACGCTCCATGAAGTAGGGCTGGGATACATCACCCTGGGACAGCAATCGACCACCCTCTCTGGAGGGGAAGCCCAGCGGGTTAAACTGGCAACTGAACTTTCAAAAACTGATACCGGAAACACGATATATATCCTTGACGAGCCAACCACCGGGTTGCATTTCGAAGATGTGAAAGTACTTCTGTGCGTGCTTAACAAACTGGTTGCGAAAGGCAACACGGTGCTTGTGATCGAACACAACATGGAGGTGATCAAAGTTGCAGACCACATTGTTGACCTCGGGCCCGAAGGAGGTGAACGCGGCGGACAGGTTCTGGCATCCGGAACACCGGAACAGGTGGCAAAGCATCCGACAAGTTATACTGCGCAATACCTGAGGGAAATACTACAACCCCACCCTAAATCCCTCCCCAGATGAGATACCCCTCCCTAAATCCCTCCCCAAATAGGGAGGGACTTACTCCCCTTCCCTTGTTGGGGAAGGGGTCAGGGGGATGGGGACCATAGTTGGGGGAAGGGGTCAGGGGGATGGGGACCCTGCTTAGGGAAGGGGTGAGAGGCTAAAGTGAATATATCAATTAAACTACCTGCATCATGGAATCAGAAGACATCGAAAAACTGCAACAATCCATTCAACCTAAAAACTGGTCGGAGACCATCAGCTACGATACCTGGGAGATCTTTAAGGTGATTTCGGAGATGGTAGAAGGTTTTGAAAAACTCAGCAGGATCGGCCCATGCGTGTCAATTTTTGGTTCCGCACGGACCCGGGACACAAATCATTTTTACAAACTCACGGAGGAAATCGCATACCTGCTGACAAAGGCCGGGTTCGGGATCATCACCGGCGGAGGTCCCGGAATTATGGAAGCAGCCAACAAGGGAGCGCATTTTGCAGGAGGCAAGTCTGTCGGTCTGAACATAAACCTCCCGTTTGAACAAAATCCAAACCCCTTCATCGACCGGAATAAACTGATAAATTTCAACTTCTTCTACGTCCGGAAAACAATGTTCATGCGGTATTCCATGGGTTTTATCGCCCTGCCCGGCGGTTTTGGCACGCTCGACGAACTCACCGAAGCCATTACCCTCATCCAGACGCACAAGCTTGTAAACTTCCCGATTGTCCTGGTTGGCCACGATTACTGGAATGGTTTGATCGAATGGATCAAGACAACTGTCCTGCAGGAAAAGAACATTGCGGCTGTAGATCTTGAGATATTTAAAGTCGTTGATACTGCCGAAGAAGCCGTCGGGTATATAACGGAGTTTTACAAGACATATGCTTTAAAACCGAACTTCTGAACAGTCAATATAATTGATTACTTTTGCATCATAAACCAAACTTCCTTCATGCCACGAAAGAAGAAACAGGAGCCCAGGGAAATTTTAATAGAAGCGGTTGTCTCTGCCATGACGGACAAACAAGCAAAAAAACCTGTCATTCTTGATTTTAGCGGGCTGAAAGGAACGGCGTGCGACGCTTTTGTCATCTGTCACGGCAGTTCACGCACCCAGGTTGAGGCGATCTCCGACCATGTAGTCGGGGAAGTGAAGAAAAAAACAGGCCTGAATCCCAATCACACGGAGGGCTTTGAAAATGCGGAATGGATTTTGATCGACTATTTCGACGTAGTCATCCACATATTTCAGGAAGAACGGCGCGGATTCTACAATCTGGAACAATTGTGGGCCGATGCGCATGTTATCAGGATTGACACGGACGAATAAACAGAGTCATAAATTATTGGAATCAGACAGAATGGCAGACAAAGGAAGCAGTTTTATACCCCCCAAAGGCAAACGGCCAAAGTTCAGTTTTTACTGGATTTATGCGATCCTTGCGATAGGGTTCATAGCAATCCAGGTTTTCAATTACTCGAATCCCGTTAAAGAGATCACATGGTCAAGGCTGGAAGAGATTCTAACGAAGCAGGATGTCGAAAAGATCGTGATCGTCAACAAAGACAGGGCTGAGATTTATATTAAAAAAGACCGGCTGAAATCAGACACGGCCTACAAGGATTTTACAAAACGCAGCTTTGGCACTTCCTCTGCCGCATCACCTGAGTACACGTACCAGGTAGGCTCAGAGGAAATTTTTCATGGACTTATGAAGGACACCCGCGACAGCGTTGTATCCCGAATGAGAAAAGACAGTGTCCCGGTCGCGCAGATTGTAGAGTTTCAAAAACAATATCCTTACCCGCCTTCGACCGATACGCGTAAAGATGTGTTCGGCGACATCCTGGGTTACCTGCTTCCGATCATCCTGCTGATCGGTGCCTGGTTCCTGATCATGCGCTTCATGAGCAAAGGCGGTGGCGGCGGTGGCGGCCAGATATTCAACATCGGTAAATCCAAAGCCCAGCTTTTTGATAAAGATACGAGTGTCAGCATCACGTTTAACGACGTGGCCGGATTGGAAGAGGCCAAGGTAGAAATCATGGAAATCGTGGATTTCCTGAAAAATCCATCGAAATACACCAACCTCGGCGGGAAGATCCCTAAAGGCGCCTTGCTGGTCGGCCCCCCGGGAACGGGAAAAACACTGCTTGCAAAAGCCGTGGCCGGTGAAGCAAAAGTACCATTCTTCTCCATTTCAGGATCCGACTTCGTAGAAATGTTCGTAGGTGTTGGCGCATCCCGGGTTCGTGACCTGTTCCGCCAGGCGAAAGAGAAGGCGCCGTGCATCATATTCATCGACGAAATCGACGCCATCGGACGTGCCCGTGGCCGCAATGCCATCACCGGGGCCAACGATGAACGGGAAAATACGCTGAATCAGCTTCTGACCGAAATGGACGGTTTCGGCACCAACGCGGGGGTCATCATCCTGGCCGCGACCAACCGTGCCGACATCCTCGACCGTGCCCTCATGCGCGCCGGGCGTTTCGACCGGCAGATCAACGTTGAACTTCCGGACCTTGAAGAACGTAAAGCCATCTTCCAGGTGCACCTGAAACCCCTGAAACTCGACCCGGGGCTCGATGTGGAATTTCTTGCCAAGCAAACCCCCGGATTCTCAGGCGCCGATATTGCCAACGTGTGCAACGAATCTGCCCTGATCGCCGCCAGGAAGAACAAGTCAGTCATCGAAAAACAGGATTTCCTGGATGCCATCGACCGCATCATCGGTGGACTGGAGAAACGCAACAAAATCATTTCCGTTCACGAAAAGAAAGTGATCGCCTATCACGAATCGGGACATGCCACAACCAGCTGGCTGCTCGAATATGCCCATCCACTGGTGAAAGTTACCATTGTGCCGCGCGGAAAAGCATTGGGCGCTGCCTGGTATCTGCCGGAAGAACGCCAGATTACCACTTACGAGCAGATGTTCGACGAGATCACCTCTGCCATGGGCGGACGTGCATCCGAAGAGCTTATCTTTGGCAAAGTTTCCACCGGGGCCCTTAACGACCTTGAAAAAGTTTCGAAACAGGCATATGCGATGGTGGTGTATTTCGGGTTGAACAAAGAGATCGGGAATATCAGCTTTTACGATTCAAGCGGGCAGAACGAATACGCTTTCCAGAAACCGTACAGTGAAAAAACGGCCGAAACAATCGACCAGGAAGTGCGTAAAATAGTCGAAGCCGCGTATGAACGTGCAAAAACCCTTTTATCCGAAAACCGTGATAAACTCGAACAACTGGCCACTTTGCTCCTCGACCGTGAAGTCATTTTCAGGGAAGACCTTGAAGTGATCTTTGGGAAACGCCCGTGGGACAAGGAGGAGGAAAAACTGCCCCTGCCAACATTGCTGTCATAAAACCGATCCCGATCACTATATGGAAGAAAGCACCTCCAGAGAAAAGATCCTGAAAAAAGTCAGGGATGCACTGATCGAAAAAACAGAGGCACCCTACCCCATCATCGACCAGGATTCATCCGTTTACACGGAACTGACCGAACCGCTTGATGTTACATTTGCCGAAGAACTCGTAAGAATTGCCGGGAAGTTCGTTTATTGCGAAAGCGAAGATGAATTTATCGGGTACCTGAAGTCTTTCATTCTTGAGAAAGACTGGGGAGTTCTCTTCTGCCAGGATGCGACCCTGCACCGGATGCTTAAAACCGGAGGAATTCCCTTTGAAGCCCATTCCGAGGCAATCCTGGAAGCCCGGATCGGCATCACACGCTGTGAATACCTTATTGCACGCCTCGGGTCGGTAATGGTTTCCACACGGTTAAGTCCCGGCCGGAAGATCACAGTTCTCCCTGAAATTCACATAGTTCTCGGCTATACATCTCAACTGGTGCCCGATTTGAAACAGGCGCTGGCCGGCATCAAGAAAAAGTATCGCGACAACTACCCCTCGATGATCTCCCTGATCTCCGGTCCAAGCCGTACCGCGGATATCGAGAAGACCCTTGTCATGGGCGCACACGGACCAAAGGAACTCTATGTTTTTTTAATCGATGACACCTCAGCCTCCACCTAAATGCGCAACGGATGAGTAACTTCTGGGCCCGGACCATTACCGGCTTGTCGATGGTGTTCATCCTCCTTGCTGCAATCTGGTTCAGCGGATGGGTGTTTGCCTCGATATTCATGATCATCACCATCCTCGGGCTCTGGGAATTTTACGGACTCATCACCACAGAAAACTGTCATCCTCAGAAATATTACGGGACTTTTGCGGGTGCATTTCTTTTCGTCTTTTCATCATTAATGTACCTGATTCCATGGACGCTAAGCGAATATGAGGTCATTTCACTTGAGCTGATGCCATTTCTCCTGACCATTCCACTGATATTCCTGGTTTTCATCTTCGAAATATACCGCAACAAACCAAATCCGCTGGTAAACATCGCCACGACTATCCTTGGATTTCTCTATGTCGCACTGCCTTTTTCACTTCTGGTCTATTTCAGCAAGCCCGCAATGCTTCACGCATTCGGTATGCCGGTTGTACTTGTCGGGTATTTCGCCTTTACCTGGATTTATGATACTGCCGCCTACCTCTATGGGAAACAATTCGGGAAACACAAGTTCTTTGAACGGATTTCCCCGAAAAAAACCTGGGAAGGGACCATTGCAGGAGCAGTTGTCACAATATTAACTGCTTTAGGGCTTCATTTTATCATCCCTGCAATGCCGCTTTACGACTGGCTGATGCTCGCAATCTTGGTTATTTTCTTTGGCACTTGCGGCGATCTCGTTGAGTCATTGTTCAAAAGGAGCCTGAACATTAAGGATTCCGGAACCATACTCCCCGGACATGGCGGTATCCTTGACCGTTTCGACACGATGCTTATCTCGGCACCTTTCGTATTTTTGTATTTCTTTTTTCATCAAGCTATCTAAAACTATGACAATACACCGGGAAGGGTACAAGACCATCACCATCGCATTTTTATTTGTTGCCGCATTTTTGCTGGCGTTGAACGATATCCTGGTCGATCAGAGCTGGTTTCATTACAGCATGTATATCCTGGGATTCTGGTTCTTTGTGATGATCGTCCGGTTTTTCCGCTCGCCGAAACGCGAAGCCAACGGCGGCGACAAGGTGATTCTCTGCCCCGCCGACGGAAAAGTTGTGGTCATCGAACGAACCATCGAACCGGAATACTTCAAGGATGAACGCATCCAGGTATCCATCTTTATGTCAGCCACGAACGTGCATGTGAACTGGTTTCCCGTTGGCGGCGAAATCGTTTATTACTACTACCACCCGGGGAA
>JBAXDH010000013.1:0-43715 GCA_037141055.1 bacterium
CGATTCCGCAGGCTGAACTGGATAAAAACAAACAACTGGTACAAAATCCGGGATACTAACCTCCCTGCAGCTGGAAATGCATAAACGAACAATTTTCGAACATGTGATTTTTATCGGGATTTGTTTCTGCCTATCGGGTTGCAGCAATAAAACCCAGCCTGATCCGCAGCCCGACCCTGTAAATGCAGGGAAAGTCAACGTGTGGCTTACCAGGGGTGATAAATCCAGTTTACTGAACCGCGAAGCGGACCTTGCGGTTCTGTCGCAGAATGCATCCGGGTTTCCGCTTATCGTTGTTGATACGGCGGTACAATTTCAGTCCATCGACGGATTCGGGGCGGCTTTAACCGGGTCATCGGCATACCTGCTGAGGCATAAGATGAGTGCGGGTGCCAGGCAGACGCTTTTGACAAAGTTATTCGATACCGTGAACGGCGCGGGCATTTCTTACCTGCGCCTGACCATAGGGGCGTCCGATTTTTCACTATCCGATTTTACGTATGACGACCTTCCTGCCGGGGAGGAAGACCTTCTCCTGCAGCATTTCTCTTTATCGAGGGATACGGAGGATGTGGTTCCGATGCTGAAAGAGATCCTTCTGATTTCGCCGTCGGTCAGCCTGATGGGATCGCCCTGGAGCCCCCCCGCCTGGATGAAAACCAATGGCAGCCTTAAGGGAGGGAAGCTGAAAACAGTTTGTTACGACGTGTACGCCGACTATTTCGTGAAGTACATCGGTGCGATGAAAAGTCACGGAATCGGCATTTCTGCCGTTACACCGCAAAATGAACCGCTGTTTTCCACGGCAGGATATCCGTGCATGGAAATGCAGCCGGCGGAGCAGGCAGCATTTATTAAAAACAGCCTGGGCCCGAAATTCCAGGCAGCCGGTTTGAACACCAGAATCATTATTTACGATCACAACTGGGACAATACCGGCTATGCGATATCCATCCTCAACGATGCAGGTGCCAAACAATTTATTGCAGGATCGGCTTTTCACGCCTATGCCGGCGATGTTTACGCCATGACATCCGTTCACAACGCGCATCCCGACCGGGGGCTTTATTTCACTGAAATTTCGGGGGGAGCGTGGGCCACGGATTTCAGTTCCAACCTGATGTGGAACATGCAGAACATTTTCATCGGAACCATGCAGAACTGGTCGAAATGTGCGCTTCTCTGGAACCTGGCCCTGGACCAGGGATACGGCCCGACGAACAACGGATGCACCAATTGCCGGGGAGTGGTGACCATTAATTCGGCAAGCGGACAGACCTCTTTCAACGAAGAATACTATTCCATCGCTCATTTTTCAAAATTTGTAAGGCCCGGGGCAATCAGAATTTCGAGCGCAGTTCCGGCATCGCTGGCGAATTTCGGAGCAGTGGCATTTAAAAATCCGGACGGGGCGAAAGCCATGGTCGCAGCGAATTACGGGTCTTCGGCAATGTCCTTCTCCGTGAAACAGGGGCTGCGGTATTTTTCATATACGATACCGGCAAAATCAGTGGTATCCCTTACGTGGTAAAGAAATAAATGAAACATCATGATGCTACAATTGCACATCGCACAATTCAACCATATATTAATCATTAACTAAATGAAACCAGAACCATGAAACAATCGTACCCAGATTTGACAAAGTACCGGCTGTCGTTAAGGCGCCTGCTACTTTTAACCGGTGTTCTCTGCCTGGGCATCTCTTCGGTGTTTGCGCAGAACACTTACACCTACACCGGCACCGTTTCCGATAAGACAGGTGAAACCCTGCCCGGTGTCAGTGTTGTTGTTAAAGGAACTACGAACGGAGCCGCTACCGACATCCAGGGAGCCTTTAAACTGACTTCATCCAAACCGACGGAAACCCTCGTGTTTTCATTTGTCGGCTATAACAAGCAGGAAATCGAAACTCCGGCAGGGGTTCCGCTGAAAGTTGTGCTTGTAAGCAGCACCGTTGGCCTTTCCGAATTGGTCGTCATCGGGTACGGCACGCAAAAGAAAAGTGTGGTAACAGGGGCTATTTCAAAAGTTAAAAGCACCGATCTCGAGTATATGCCGATCGTTCGCATTGAACAGGCGTTGCAGGGCAGGACAACCGGTGTAAGCGTTGCTTCCAGTTCAGGTCAGCCGGGCGCTGCATCGACCGTTCGCGTTCGCGGTACAACCACCATCAACAACAGCAACCCGCTGTATGTTGTCGACGGGGTTCCACTCGATAACGGGGGAATCGACTATCTGAATTCCGATGATATTGAATCAATTGAAGTACTGAAGGATGCGGCATCGGCCGCGATTTACGGTACCCGTGCCGCGAGCGGGGTCATCATCGTAACCACGAAAAAAGGAAAGGCCGGCAGTTTGAAAGTAGGTTCGGGCAGCATGCAGGTAGCGTTTAACGCCTATTACGGCACCCAGTCTCCTGCGAAAAAACTGAGCCTGCTGAATGCCACTGATTATGCAACTCTCAGGAATGAGGCATCCGTAAACGGCGGCGGGGCTGTGATTTTTGACAATCCCCAGTCTTTTGGAACCGGCACCGACTGGCAGAGCACCATCTTCAACAATTCGGCAAAAGTGCAAAACTATGAATTGAGCATCAGTGGCGGAAACGACCGGTCGAACTATTACACATCCATGGGATATTATACCCAGGAAGGAGTTGTGGCAACTGCCATCTCCAACTATAAAAGGCTTAACCTGCGGTTCAATTCGGCGCACAAAGTAAAGGACTGGCTGCGTTTTGGCAACAACATCGGCTACACCCACATCAAAAGCCAGGGTTCGCTCAACACCAACAGCGAATATGGCGGCCCGTTATCCTCGGCCATCAACCTCGACCCGATTACCCAAACCGTGATCACCGATCCAACCATTGCAAATGCTTCGCCGTACATCGATCACGCAGTTGTAAGGGATGCCAACGGAAATCCTTACGGGATTTCGAAATATGTCGGCCAGGAGATGACCAACCCCCTTGCATACATTCAAACGCGGCTTGGCAATTACGGCTGGTCCGACAACCTCATCGGGAATATCTATGCCGAGATCGAACCCATCAAAGGGCTGAAGGTAAAATCGGACATTGGAGCCAAACTGGCTTTCTACGGTGATGAAAGTTTTTCACCCGTCTCTTACCTGAACGCGTCCACTTCCACCTCCAACAATTCATATTTCCGCGCCAACAACAGGGGATTCATCTGGAACTGGGAAAACACTGCATCCTATACCAGGAGTTTCGGGAAACACAATGCCACAGTTCTCATCGGGACCAGCGCGTATGTTGAAAGTTTCGCAGGGGTCAATGCAACGTATAAGAATCTCCCCGTCAATACGTTTGCCGAAGCATCGATGAATTATAGTGTGGTGGCTGCCGACAGGATAGGTGGTGGCTGGGAATCACCCGACCATAAAGTCAGTTCCATCTTTGCCCGGGCGATATACAACTTCAATGAAAAATATTTGTTCACAGGGATCATACGCCGTGACGGTTCCTCCCGGTTTGGCAGCAACAACAAGTACGGGATTTTCCCGTCCGCATCCGTGGGATGGGTTGTTACGCGCGAAAATTTCTGGCCAGAGAACAAAATCCTCACGTTTGTGAAAGTCCGTGGATCGTATGGCGTGAACGGCAACGACAATATCGGCGACTTCCAGTATGTATCGACAGTTGGCGGCGGCCGTAACTATACATTCGGCAATGACGGGTATGTGATCGGATACAGTCCCAATGCACCGGCCAATCCCGACCTGAGATGGGAGCAGACAAGCCAGCTGAATCTTGGTTTCGAAGCAACGCTTTTTGAAAATCTTACCCTTGTTTTCGACTGGTTCAACAAGCAAACCAGCGGAATGCTGCAGCCTGTTATTTTACCGGGCTATGTTGGCGCAGCAGGAGCTCCGACCGGGAACGTAGGTTCCATGAGCAACAAAGGGGTTGAACTCGAGCTTGGCTATCACAAGAAAATCGGAGATTTCGATTTTAAAGTCAGCGGCAACGGATCCTACCTGAAAAATGAAATTACCGACCTGGGGACGGTTGACTATATCTCCGGTGCCACGTTCCAGTCGAGCAGCTACGAGATCAGCCGGCTGGCCGTTGGCCATCCGATTGGAGCATTCTACGGATTCCAGGTGCTGGAAATCTTCCAGTCGCAGTCGAAAGTTCAGAATTATGTCGACAAGAACGGGCACATGATCCAGCCAAATGCAAAGGCGGGCGATTTCAAGTTTGCCGATTTGAACGGAGACGGTAAAATCGATGCGAACGACCGCACCTTTATCGGGGACCCGACACCGACCTGGTCGTACGGGATCACCATAAATGCTGCATATAAAGGTTTTGACATCATGATATTCGGACAGGGAGTTGCAGGAAACGATGTTTTCAACGGGCTGCGCCGCCTCGACATCCCAACCGCCAACTGGACATCCGATGCCATGGGCCGCTGGACCGGAACCGGAACATCCACGGATTATCCCAGGCTGGTATTAGGCGATCCGAACGGGAACTTCAGCAAGCCGTCCACTTTCTTTTTGACCAACGGCTCCTATTTCCGGTTCAAAACGATACAGCTGGGCTACAGCCTGCCCAAGCCTGTCGTTGAGAAACTGGGTTTACAGCTGATCAGAATCTACGTAAGTGCCAACAACCTGTTTACCATCACCAAATACAACGGGTATGACCCGGAAATTGGCGGAAGCAGTTACGGCATCGACAGGGGCGTATACCCGCAGGCCAAGTCGTTTATGATCGGATTAGCTGTTACTATTTAATCACCCAAAAAACTGAAGAAAATGAAAAAGCTGAACATATTTCTGAGTGTCATGGTGCTTGGGGTTTTAATCCTGAGCTCATGTTCCAAAAGTTTCCTGGAAGTGGAACCGAAGGGAACCACCCTGGAGACCAATTATTATAAGAATGCCGACGAAGCCTACAAGGGACTGGTGTCATGCTATGATCCCCTCGGGCTGGAATGCGGTAAAACTTACTCGAATAAGATCGGGCCGCTCAACTCTGCTTCCGATGATTGCTATGCAGGTGGCGGCAGTTCGTCTGATGTGCCGGCATGGCAGGTTTGGAATAACTATACCGTCGATGCTGCAACAGGCATCCAGGGAGATTTCTGGAACAGGAATTTCACGGGCGTATACCGTGTGAATACACTCCTGTCGAAGCTTGGAGCCGTTTCCATGAGTGAATCACTGAAGGCAAGATATGCTGCAGAGTGTAAATTTTTAAGGGCCTATTATTACTTTGACCTCGTCCGCCTTTTTAGAAATGTACCTTTATTTACCACACCTCTTGCACCTTCCGAATATTTCAACGTCACACAGGCCACGCCTGAAACGGTTTACCTGCAGATCGAGAAGGACCTGAACGAAGCAATCGCAGTTCTTCCCGATGCGGTGACGACAGCCGAGAATGGCCGTGTTACAAGGATGGCCGCTCTCGCCCTGCTGGGAAAGGTGATTTTATACCAGAACAATGAAAGCCGGATGCAGGAAGCCGCCGATCTGTTTGAGCAGGTGAATTCTTCGCCCAACTACAGCCTGCTCCCCGATTTTGGCATGATATACCGCCCCGACAACAAATTCAACAGTGAGTCGATTTTCGAAATAGTGCACACTTCCAAAGCGATGTCAGGCTGGGAAACATGGCCTAACTTTGAAGGAAATGTTTTCACGCAGATGTGCGGTCCTCGCGCATACGTCGGCCCGACCTATGTGGCCGGCTGGGGCTTCAACCCGATCACGCCGGAACTGGTAGCCCTGTTGAAAACCGATCCCAGGTACAAATATACCGTCGTTAACATCGACAGCATGAAGACTGCCGGGCTGTGCAACTACGAAAAAGGCTACGAGAATACCGGCTATTTTGTTGCCAAGTTTGCTCCTTTGCAGGAATTCAAGGACACCATCGGCGGAGACCCGGTTCTGAATTATCCGAACGACGTCATGGAGATCAGGCTGGCTGACACCTACCTGATGGAGGCGGAAGCATTGATCCGTGCCAATGGCAACCTGGCAAAGGCACAGGATTACCTCGACAGGGTTCGTGCCCGCGTGGGACTTCCTTCGGTGCCTGCCACCATGGAAAATATCAAGAAGGAACGCAGGCTGGAACTGGCCACAGAAGGCCACCGCTGGTTCGACCTGGTTCGGTGGGGAGATGCACCCTCAGCCCTGGCTTCCAAAGGATTCACTGCCGGGAAGAACGAGATATTGCCCATTCCCCTGGCGGAGCTGAGCAACACTAAACTGGTTCAGAATCCCGGGTATTAATTTTTATTGAAACTCTTTTAACCGGCAAAAACAGATGTAGGGAAAACTCAAAGGACCCTTGATGCTGAAGGTGCAAAGACGCTGAAAAAATTCATTTTCAAATCTTTGCACCTTCTCATCTTTCACAATTAAAGAACAGAAAACTCAAACAACTGCGCATGACTGCCAAATTTATAAAACCGGGATTAACGATTGTCATCGTGCTGATGACTCTCCTGCTGCAGGCACAGGGCCTGAAAAGGAGCGGACAAAAAATCGTCGATCAAAACGGGAACGAAGTCATCCTGAGGGGAATGGGGCTCGGCGGCTGGATGCTCATGGAACCGTACATGATGGAAATGAGCGGTTTCGCCAGTGCCCAGTGGCAGATAAAATCGAAAATACAGGATTTGATCGGCCCGGCCAATACTGTGGCGTTTTACGATGCCTGGCATGCCAGGCATTGCACCAGGCAGGATATCGATTCGCTTGCCGCATGGGGATTCAATTCTGTAAGGCTTCCAATGCATTATAATTTATTCACATTGCCAATTGAAGATGAGCCTGTTCCCGGAGTTCAAACCTGGCTCGACAAAGGTTTTGCAATGACCGACAGCCTGGTAAAATGGTGTTCGGCCAACCACATCTATGTCATACTCGATCTCCACGCGGCACCGGGCGGGCAGGGGAAGGACTATGCGATATGCGACGGCAACCCGGCGAAACCCTCGTTGTGGGACAGCGAAGCGAACAGGCAGAAGACGATTGCCTTATGGAAACAACTGGCAACCCGCTATGCAAATGAGCCATGGGTGGGAGGATATGATCTCATCAATGAGCCAAACTGGAGTTTTACCACCGGGGGCAATCAGAACGGCTGCTCCGAAAATTCCAATGCACCGCTGCGCCAGTTGCTGGTGGATATCACGGGTGCCATCCGGCAGGTTGATCAAACACACATGATCATCATCGAAGGCAATTGCTGGGGCAACAATTACAACGGCATGTTCCCTCTCTGGGATGCAAACATGGCGCTGAGTTTCCATAAATACTGGTCCTATAATGATCAGGGTTCCATCCAGGGGATCATCAACCTCCGAAACCAGTACAACGTCCCGATATGGATGGGCGAATCTGGTGAAAACTCGAATAGCTGGTTCACCGAGGCCATTCAGCTGGTTGAGAAGAACAAGATAGGCTGGGCATGGTGGCCCCTGAAAAAGATCGGTTCGGTGGTCAACCCGGCAACGATTATAAAAACAGCGGAATATCAAACGCTGCTGGATTACTGGAATAACGGGGGCACAGCTCCTTCGGCCGGTTTTGCTTCGTACACCCTGATGCAGATGGCAACCAATGCAAAAATTGAAAATTGCATACCCCGAAAAGATGTGATCGATGCCATGTTCCGCCAGGTGGCCGACCCGGCAACCATGCCTTTTAAAAAGCATGTTGTGCCTGGGATCATCCAGTGTGCTGATTATGACCTGGGACGAAACGGCAAGGCTTATCTGGATGTGGTAGTTGCGAACTACCAGGTGAGCAGCGGAACCTATACCGCCTGGAACAGCGGCTGGAGTTACAGAAACGACGGGGTTGACATAGAAAGCACAAACGATACGGATCACGCTTCCAACGGGTACGATGTCGGCTGGACTGCCGCCGGGGAATGGCTGCAGTACACTGCCGAAGTTGATTCAACCGCGGCATATGACGTGAATTTGCGCTATGCAGGTCCCGCCGGGGCAAAGGTAAAACTGCTTGCCGGCGACGTTGACATTACCGAAGTTATTCCTGTTTCCTCAACGGGAGGGTATCAAACCTGGAGCAACATGACTTTTCATGATGTTGTGCTGTATAAGGGTATTCAGATGCTGAAGTTTTATTTTGAAACCGGGGGGATCAACCTTGGATTTCTTATTTTTTCGATCAGCAAGCCCCTCTCCGGTGTGCTGCTGGAACCTGTTTCGGCGGAAACATCCGCTGCGGGCGACACCGTCAGCATCAGTTTTAATAAAATGCTGGTGGATTCTACGGTTTTGGCCGATGGCTTCACCTGCACTATCAACGGCAGTGCTGCCGGTATCACAAGCCTTGGCATGAGCGGAAAAAGTGATTTCCAGGCCCTGGTGACCCTTGCCCGGCCAGTTGCCGATGGCGACACCGTCATGCTGAATTATTCCGGCGGCCATGTGAGGGCGACGGACGGCAGCCTGCTTGGAAACTTCGTAAATCTCCCGGTGAAAAATAATCTTCCGATGAACCTCCGGATTCCAGGGAAAATTGAAGCGGAGGCGTTCAGCGTAAACCACGGATTGCAACTGGAGACGACATCCGACATCGGCGGAGGACAGGATGTGGGATACACCAACGTGGGCGACTACCTCGACTATCGCATCAAAGTGCTGAAGTCGGCCAATTACAACATGGAGGTCAGGGTGGCCTGCCTGAACAGCGCGGGCATCATCCAGGTGCAGCAGATAAACGACCAGGGTACGCTGCTCAACACAAAGACTATCAACCTGCCTGTTACCGGGGGATGGCAAACCTGGAACAGCATCGTGGCGGAGGTTCCGCTCACCGAGGGCACCGGCACATTACGGGTTAAGATCCTGAAAACCGAATTCAACCTGAACTGGTATAAGTTCTCGGAAAAAGGGGTTGGAATCAATGATGCCGGGAACCCGGGATTTACCATCTTTCCCAACCCGGCCAGCACTGAACTGACGATTGAATGCCCGCTGACCTCCGGACAGAACAGATTATTGCTTATTCGTAATCTGAACGGCACAGTTGTAAAAACATTGGAATTATCCGGACCTGAATACACTCAAAAGATTTCTGTAGGAGATTTGCCAAAGGGCTTTTATGTTGTTGAAGCAGAGTTATCCGGAATGGTTTATCGAAAAAAGCTGATCATACATTAATCTGCACAGGAGATTTTTTTAATCTGTTAAAAATGATTTTATTTATTTGTAAATCGCTGTAAATCAGGAATTTGATAAAAATTTAACCAGTCTCTTCGTTCGTTTCAAATAGTTCCCGGGTCCAAAACCAAACCCCATGAAAAAATCAGTCTTATTATCATTTCTCTTATTAATGTTCGTTGCCGTAGAAACCCTGGCTGCGAACCCCGGCGGCCCGACCGGTAAGAAAGTAACGGTGTACACCACTGCAGAAAATACGCAATTCAGGCTCACCGCCACGGAAACCCTGCAATTGGCTGATTTCAGCCAGCCACTGGAAACGCAACCCTGCATCTTTGTGGATCCGGCAAAGACATTTCAGACCTTCATCGGCATCGGGGCGGCATTGACCGATGCTTCGGCAGAAACCTTCGCAAAACTGCCGTCGGATAAGCAAAAAGAGATTTTGGAAAAATATTTTGATCCGCAGAAGGGAATAGGCTATACCCTTGCACGGACAAACATCCACAGTTGCGATTTTTCAAGCGGCAGTTACACCTACGTCGATGAAAATGATGCCGCGCTGAAATCCTTCAGTGTCGCTCACGACCGGGAATTCAGGATTCCGTTCATCAAACGTGCCATTGCAGCGGCGGGGGGAAAGCTTACGTTGTTTGCCAGTCCGTGGAGCCCGCCGGCATGGATGAAAGACAACAACGACATGCTTCACGGGGGAAAGCTCAAACCTGCCTTTTACCAGAGCTGGTCCGATTATTTTGTGAAATTCATCAACGCATACGAAGCGGAAGGGATCCCCGTGTGGGGCATCAGCGTCCAGAACGAACCCATGGCGACCCAAAAATGGGAGTCATGCATATACACTGCCACCGAGGAGCGCGATTTCATTAAGAATTACCTCGGTCCTGCACTGGCAAAGGCCGGGATGGGCGGAAAAAAACTCATCGCCTGGGATCACAACCGCGACCTGATCTACCAGCGTGCAAGCACGATCCTCAGCGATCCCGAAGCCGCAAAATATGTGTGGGGCATTGGTTTTCACTGGTATGAAACCTGGACAGGCGGCGGTAACATCTTCGACAATGTAAAGCGGGTGTCCGAGGCATTTCCCGACAAGAACCTGATTTTTACCGAAGGATGTGCCGAGAGCTTCACTTTCAGCAGGATGAATGATTGGAAATGGGGTGAAGTTTATGGCCGGAACATGGTGAATGATTTTAACAACGGCACCGTCGGGTGGACCGACTGGAACATTTTACTCGATGAAACAGGCGGCCCCAACCATGTTCAGAACCTCTGTTTCGCCCCGATGCATGCCAACACCAAAACAGGGGAGCTGTATTACCTCAGTTCATTTTATTACATCGGGCATTTCTCGAAATTCATCCGCCCGGGCGCGAAACGGATCATCAGTTCGGCCAGCCGCGGACAATTGATCACGACGGCATTTCTGAACACCGACGGAAAAATTGCCGTCATCGTGATGAACCAGGGGGATGATAAAATACCTTACCGGATCTGGATTTCTGGGCAGGCGGCTGAAACCACGAGTTTGCCGCATTCCATACAAACATTGGTTATTGAATAACTGACCATAAGCAATCATTTTCACCGCAAAGGCGCGAAGACGCGAATTATTATGAAGAACGGAATGAAATTTTTTTTATTGGGAATTGTATGGTTTCTCACGCCATCACATTTCAGCCAGGCGCAGGTGTATAAGGATCCGGCAGCAGGTACCGAGGCGAGGATAAAGGATTTGCTTGTGAAAATGACCCTCGATGAAAAAATTTACCAGCTCTCCGGTTATGGCGATATTGGTTTCGACACCCGGGAAAATAAACGGCTTGGCATCCCCGGCTTCAAAATGACAGACGGTCCGCTGGGCGTTCGCTGGGGCAAAGCCACCTCCTTTCCCTGCGGCGTCGCTCTGGCCGCGACCTGGGACACAGCCCTGATTGCACGGCTTGCAACAGCTCTGGCCGAGGAAACGCATGCGAAGGGCCGGAATTACCTCCTCGGACCCTGCGTGAATATCCACCGTTTTCCGGCAGGCGGCCGCAACTTCGAAAGCTATGGCGAAGATCCGTGGCTTGCCTCACGCCTGGCGGTGAATTACATCCGCACGCTGCAATCGCATGGAGTGATTGCCAGCGTAAAGCATTTTGCCCTGAACAACCAGGAGTGGCGGCGTACCGAAGTCAACGTCGCAGCCGATGAACGGACCATGCGTGAAATTTACCTGCCGGCATTTGAGGCGGCCGTGAAGGAAGCCGGAGTTTATACGGTGATGTCGGCATACAACAAAGTAAACGGCTGGTGGTGCAGCGAAAATAAAGTGTTGCTGACCGGCATACTGAAAAATGAGTGGGGTTTCAAAGGGCTGGTGGTATCCGACTGGGTTTCCACCCACTCAACCGTCAACGCGGCAAACAACGGACTCGACCTTGAGATGCCTTCGGGCGATGTGTTTTCAAAGGCAAAGCTGAAAAAAGCGATCAGCGAGGGAAAAGTTTCCGAAGCAACCATCAACGACAAAGTAACGCGGATTCTCAGGGTGAAATTCCAGGCCGGTTTGTTCGACCGGCAGATCAGTCCCGATACGACGGTTCTGACCGGTGAAGCACATAAAAACCTTGCCCGGGAAATTGCCCGGGAAAGCATCGTGCTGCTGAAAAATGACCGGAACCTGCTTCCGCTGGACATGGACAACCTGAAGAAAATTGCCGTGATCGGGCCAAATGCTGCCGTTGCGCGCGTTGGCGGAGGAGGCAGTTCGCGTGTGATTCCTTACTACAGCATCTCTCCGCTCGGGGCCATCGAAAAAATGGTCGGCGATGTTACCAGGGTTTACTATGCCCCGGGGGATGAACTCCTTTCAACACCAATTCTTCCAATTGGGCCGGAATTCCTCAAACCTGCGACCTTCCCGGGCAACGGACTTACCGCAGAATACTTCGGCAATAAAAAGCTGGAGGGAAAACCTGTGCTGACCCGCATCGATTCAACCGTATATTTCAACTGGGAGGATGATCCTCCCGCCCCGGGAATCGGAAAGGATGGTTATTCGGTACGCTGGAGCGGAACCGTCACGCCGCCGGAAACGAGATCCTATACATTTTACACGGCCAGTGACGACGGGGTGATGCTCTTCATCGACGGGAAGAAAGTGATCGATAACTGGAGCGACCACGGCACCAGTGTCGATTCGGTAAAAGTTGACCTGGCTGCAGGCAAAGCTTATCCTGTCACGGTCGAATACTATGAGAACGGCGGGAATGCAGTGATGATGCTCGGATGGGACCTCCCCCAGGATAAACGAAACAATACGATGATTGCCGATGCCGTGAACGCCGCCCGTTCGGCGGAAGTTGCCATTGTTTTTGCCGGAACATCCGACAGCTACGAAAGCGAAGGATTCGACCGTATCGGCGGTCTTCGTTTACCCGGGAACCAGGATGACCTCATCAGGGCAGTTGCTGAAGCAAACCCGAACACCATCGTGGTGCTGAACACGGGCACGCCGGTGATCACCGAAAAGTGGCTGGCCAAAGTTCCGGTATTGCTCGAAGCTTTCTTTCCCGGCCAGGAAGGCGGCAATGCGATTGCAGACATCCTGTTCGGTCATAGCAGCCCCTCGGCAAAACTTCCGTTTTCCTTCATCAGCGGGTACGGTCAAACTCCGGCATACAAGGGGTACATGAATGCCAGCCTTGAAGCGCCATACGGCGAAGGCATCTTTGTGGGTTACAGGTACCTCGAAAAAAACAACCTTGTTCCCACGTTCCCGTTTGGATTCGGGTTATCATATACCACCTTCAGCTATTCGGATATCCGGGTGTTAACCGGGGAAAACAATACTTTCAGTGTTTCGGTAAAAGTAAAAAACACGGGCAGTGTTGCCGGTTCCGAGATTGTCCAGCTTTATGTTTCAGAGGCGAACAGCCGCGTATCCAGGCCAGCCAAGGAACTGAAGGGATTTGTAAAAATAACACTGGAACCGGGCCAGGAAAAACAGGTAACTTTGCCGTTGAACTTTCGCTCCTTCGCCTGGTTTGACAGCGCAGGCCGGAAATGGACGGCAGATCCCGGCACATATGATATCCTGGTCGGAAGTTCTTCCGCAGATATCAGGGCTAATACCCGTGTAATGGTGCAGTAGATTTTTGTAATTTAGTCAACAGTTCACACATAATATTCAGACCATGCAAAAGGATACAAGATTTATAAGTTTTTCCGGGATATTAAGCGCCCTGCTGATCTTCCTCCTGGTTGCCGGTTTTGGCTCCCCTTCCCGGGCCCAGGTCCGTTCCATCAAGGGAACCGTGACCGCCGCGGACACGAAGGAAACCCTGCCGGGAACAACCATCCTGGTGAAAGGAACCGTAACGGGTGGCGTGAGCGATGTGGACGGTAATTTCAGCATCAAAACAACAGAGTCGGCTCCCGTGCTGGTATTTTCCTACCTTGGTTACAAGACGCAGGAAATTGCCGTTGGCGAAAAACTGGTGATCGACGTCACCATGCAGCCGCAAAAGACGTCTTTGGACGAAGTGGTCGTGATTGCATACGGAACTGTCAGGAAAAGTGACCTTTCCGGTTCCGTAGGATCTATCAAAACGGACGACATCACAAAAATAACTGCACTGAACCCGGTTCAGAGCCTGCAGGGACAGGTATCAGGAGTGCAGGTTTCGAGCGTTTCCGGAACGCCGGGAGAAAGTCCGATGGTCAGAATCAGGGGAACTGGAACCATCTGGGGTGCTTCACCGATCTATGTGGTGGATGGAGTAATCCTCGACGATATTTCGTTTATCAATTCGTCCGACATCCAGTCCATGGAAGTGCTCAAAGATGCATCCGCCAACTCCATGTACGGATCGCGCGGTGCAAACGGTGTCATCCTGGTTACAACGAAAACCGGGAAAGCCGGTGATGGAAAAACATTGTTCAATTTTTCCAGTGAAGTCGGCATCCAGAAACTGGCCAGCAAGATCAAACTCCTGAATGGTCATGATTTTGCGGTGATTTCCAATGAAATAAAACCCGGAACGTACAACAATGTCGACAAGGTTCCCAGCACCGACTGGCAGGACCTGGTATTTCATACGGCTCCCGTTTACAGTATTCAGATGTCAGCCTCCGGATCGTCCAAAACCGTTCAGTATTTTATCAGCGGCAGTTATTTCAAACAGGGCGGGATCATCGACAAATCAAATTATGAGCGCATCACGGTGAAATTCAACAATACCTATAATCTGACAAAATATGTAAAGTTTGGCAACAACCTCACCCTGGCGCCGTATTCCCAGCAGTTTTCACCCGATGTAACCTATGCGGCCTACAGGGCAAAGCCGGTTATCACGCCCTACTACGCCAACGGCAGTTTTGCATCGGTCGACGGCGTCGGCAACCCGCTCGCCTCCCTCGAGTACTCGAACAGCTACAGGAAAGGCATCCGCGGTGTGGGAAATGTTTTTGCTGAGGTGAATTTTCTGAAATCCTTCACCTTTAAGACGAGTTTCGGGTTGGATGCATCCTATAATAAGTCCGAAAGTTTTACCCCGGCTTACAAGGTGTTAAATCCTGATGGTTCGGTTTCCCAGCAGAACAACCCGCTGAGCGATCTTTCAAAAAGCTGGGACGACGATCTGACCTGGCTGTGGGAAAACACCCTTTCATACCAGCATACCTTCGGCAAGCATTTCATTGATGCCGTTGCCGGATACACCATGCAGGATGCGAAGTCGGAGTTCATGAACACCGAAGGAAAAAACCTGAAGCGCGACGATCCCAATTTCTGGTACATCCGCCCGATATACATCTATGATCCGAACCAGAGCGTCAACACCATCGGGAGCTTTTACAACGGAATCGGCCAGTATTATTCAATGATTTCATATCTCTTCAGGGTCAATTACACCTTCAATCAGAAATACATCGCTACGGTGACATTCCGCCGCGACGGGTCATCAAAATTCAATGAAAAGAACCGTTACAGCAACTTTCCGTCGTTCGCATTCGGCTGGAACATTTCCCGCGAGAATTTCATGAAGTCGGTCAAAGTGATCAGCAGACTGAAGATCCGCACCAGCTGGGGCCAGGTTGGCAATGACAAGATCCCTTACCAGGGCCGGTTTTCAACGGTCAGCGACATGCTTGCCGTTTTTGGCAGCACGCTCGTCCCCGTTTCAGCGGCGTCTTATGGCGTGAACGGCAACAGCGAACTGAAATGGGAGGTGACTTCGCAGTTCGATGCCGGACTGGAAGTCGGGTTGCTCGACGACCGGCTCACCGGGGAATTCGACTATTACCGGCGCGTAACCGATGACATCCTGATCTATCTTGCCACACCCGGGCACCTGGGCAACGGACCGGGCGCGCTTGTCCCGTTCAACGCCGGATCGGTGCTCAACCGCGGATTCGAATTCAACGTAGGCTGGCGCGACCAGGCCGGCAAGGTCAAATATAACGTGGCACTGGTCGGTTCCACGCTGCACAATGAAATGCTGTCGATCGGCGGCACCAGCGGCGCCGATACGGAACTGCGGGGCGGTTACCTTTCAAACGGACAGCCGGTTACCCGCACCATTGTCGGGATTCCGCTCGGTTCCTTTTATGGTTACCAGACCGACGGCATCTTCCAGACCCAGGCCGAACTCAACGCCTATCCCCATTTAAGCGACGCTGGCGTGGGCGATCTGAGGTTCAAGGATGTTAACGGCGACGGAAAACTCGACGGGCGCGACCGGACCAACATCGGTTCGCCCATCCCGACGTTCATCCTCGGGCTTAACGTTGGGATCGAGGTTTTCGGGATTGATCTTTCGGCCAGCATCCAGGGGCAGACCGGGAACAAAATCTTCAATGCAAAAAATGCAGTACGGCCCGATCCGTACAATTTTGAACAGACCGTCATGGACCGGTGGACCGGACCCGGAACAAGCACCACCGAGCCGAGGCCTTCTTTTGGCGGTTACAATTACACCCCTTCCGACCACTTTGTGCAGGACGGCTCGTTTATCAGGGTCCGCAATGTTTCGCTGGGATATACCCTGCCGCAAAACTGGAGCAAAAAAATATCGATGCAGAAACTCCGTTTGTATGTGAAAGCGGATAATCTCTACACATTTACAAAATATACCGGCTATTCTCCTGAAATCGGGAGCAACGACGTGCTGTCAACCGGGATAGATCAGGGCATTTACCCGATCACTGCTGTTTATTCTGTCGGGATTAACTTAAACTTTTAAGGAATATGAAGACAACGAAATACATCATCGTACTGATCCCGGCCTTCCTGATCCTGTTAACCACCCCGGGATGTAAAAAATTCCTGGATAAATCCCCGCAGGGAGAAATGACACAGGAGGTGTTCCCCACCACTGCAGCCGATGCGCTGAACGCCACCAATGCAGCCTACACGACGCTTCGCGAATGGAATTATCATTCGGGCGGCTATCCCATAACCGATATCATGTCGGATGACGCACGAAAGGGAAGCAACCCGTCCGACCAGGCATCAACCGTTGGCCCGTACGACACCTTCACCATCACGCCTACGCAGGACGGCCTCGACCGCTGGTGGAATCAATTGTATGTTGGCGTAAAACGCTGCAACGTGGTGATCGAGAAAGTCCCGCTGATTTCCATGGACCAGGCATTGAAAACCCGGTACCTCGCTGAAGCAAGGTTCGTGCGCGGATTGATCTATTTTGATTTTGTGCGTGCCTGGGGCGGCGTTCCGCTGGTCACCACCCTCACGCCGCCGTTGCACCTGCCAAGGGCGTCGAAGGAGGAGGTTTATGCGCAGATCATTGCCGACCTGGAGTTTGCAGCCGCCAGCCTTCCTGAACGCAGCGAATATGAAGGCAAAGACATGGGACGGGCCACCAAAGGTGCTGCCAACGCATTTTTAGCCAGGGTTGCCCTGTGGATGCACGATTTCGAAAATGCGGAAAAATATGCCATGCTTGTCATCAATTCAACACAGTACGGACTTGAACCGGTATATACGGATGCATGCGGTGTGAACGGGCAGAACGGCCCGGAAGCCATTTTTGAAATCGGCGCCCTGCCCTACGACGGAACCGAAAATGGCGGGAACCAATATGGAAACACCCAGGGCGTGAGGGGAAGTCCCAACCGCGGCTGGGGATTCAACCGCCCGTCCATCGACCTGCGCAACTCTTTCGAGCAAGGTGATCCGCGGTATAAGGGAACCGTGATCAACCTGAATGACACCATCGACGGAGTGGTGATCCTTGGTGACGGCACCACCCCCGATGTAACCAAGGACGACAAGGGCAACATCATCGAGATCGAATGTTACAACCGAAAGGTGTGGGTCCCCGGAGACAACACCTCCACGCAGTGGGGCCACAACCGGCGAATGATGCGCTATTCCGACGTGCTCCTGGTGGCTGCCGAAGCGCTGAATGAAAACGGGAAGTCATCTCAGGCACTTACATACCTGAACATGGTCAGGGAGAGGGCCCGCCAGGGCAACCCCGCCATTTTACCCGATATAACGACCACCGTCAAGAGCGAACTGAGCGACATTATTTTCAACGAGCGCCGGCACGAGCTGGCCATGGAAGGCTGGCGATTCTGGGACCTGGTCAGAACCGGGCGTGCTGCAGCAGCCATGGCTCCGCTGGGATTCATCGCAGGCAAGAATGAACTGCTGCCCATACCGCAAAGCGAAATAGATAATTCGCAGGGAACATTGACCCAAAATCCGAACTGGTAATCCATAAACGAAAATTCAACCAAAAAATCCCAATAATATGAAAAAGCAAATCATCTTTATGAGTTCATTGCTTGTTGCGATTACGCTCCTGATCGGTCATTCCGGTTGCAAAAAGAACACAGCAACAACTTCATTCGCGGTTACCACCATCCTGGCAGGAACCATTGATCTGAACGGGGCCACATCGCCCACCAATGTTCCGCCCAATGCGACCATCGTTGCCACATTCTCCGCCGGTGTAAATCCTGCCAGCGTGGTCAACGCCGTAACCCTGGTAAGGGACTATGATACGTCGAACGTCAATTTGATTGTGTCTGTGTCAGGAAGCAGCATCACCATTGTGCCCGAAGTCAACCTTTCAAACGGCTCGTTGTATTATTTGAATTTCTCTTCCGCCATTACTTCCACCGACGGCCAGACCCTGGCTGGCTTTAAACGGACTTTTACAACCGTCGGCACATTTGTCCCGGACGGCATGGAAGCATTCTGGAGCTTTGAAAGCACCGCGGCAGATGTACTGAATCATTACAATCCAAAAGTCGGCGGGGTCATCGACCTGACCTATGGACCTTCGTTTTCGGCAGGTGCAGGCATGGCGGCGAAATTCAATGGCACTTCCACGCTCATCGAAATCCCTAAAGGGGACTCGCTCATGCGTGCCGACGAATTCACGCTGGCATTCTGGATTTTTGCCGATACTACCTCCCGGAAGGGACAATTTACCATGGGCTGCGCCGGCTGGTTCGGTTTCCAGTTCGAAATTTTCGGTGCCTACGACGGATGTAAAATGGCAGCACAGTATGTAACGGGTGCAGCAACTTCCGCATCACAGGACCTGTACTTCAACGGTGACGGAAAAACCAGGGAAAACGGCGGGTGGAAAGGATTTACCTTCAACAAGGATCTGACGGCATCCGGCGGCGTACGGTTTCTGCTGGGCAGCAAATGGGCAAATGTCGTGTGCAGGTTTAAAGGATCAACAAAAGTCGCCACCATGTATATCAATGGAGAAAAGATGATGGAACAGGACTACAACCTCTACGATCCTCCCATGACGCAGGCCACAGGGCTTATCTATAACGGTGCCCCGGGGAACAATACGTTTGTGTTCGGATTCATCCAGGATAAGGAAAGTCCGACCATCCTCGACGACTGGGCAAAATATGAAAGCGCCTCCAACAACCATTTCAAAGGATATCTCGACAATGTGAGGGTTTTCCACAAGGCTTTGACCGAAAAGGAAATCGTCATGATGTACGATTCCGAAAAACCATAATTTACCGCTGATGATTTCCCGCTGGCCCCCGGCCTTATTCTTACTGATAGTAACTTTGGCCCTTGCTTCATGCCAGAAGAAATCACCCGATCCCCCGCCGTCAGGATCGCTTCACCTGGCCTGGGCAAAATGTGGTTCCACAACGCTCAGCCTGCAAACTCCTTCCACGGGTTTGCCCGTTGACGGTTCATTTTCGGTGGCATTCAACGAAAAGCTTGATACTGCTTCCGTAAGAGCGGGGATCGTGATACAGAAAAGCGACCAGTCGGTGGTGGCCTGCAACATCACTTACGCGAATACGTTCACCACGGCGGTGCTTACTCCGGTCAAACCGCTGGACCATTCGGTACAATATGCACTCCGGGTAACTTCAGGGATCAAAGGTTCGGCAGGAGAGACCTTCCCCGGGGTAACATACCTGTTCACGACGGTGAGCGGCAAAATGACCATGGAGTCGATCACCCTGAACGGAACCGACTTCCGCGGCCCTGCCATTCCCGCCAACATCGACTGGAAATCCGTTCACATCCGGGTTCGTTTTAGCGAGGTGCTTGATTCATCGGATTACAAGTCTGGATTTTACCTGTCAGGCAATGTGCCGTTGTCCTTTAGTCTGTCGGGGGATAAAAAGAGCGTTGACATAACGAATGGTCAGAACCTGGCAGACCTCTCGAAATACAACTTTACGATTTATCCCTCTCTTAAAGCCAAAAATGGGTTTACCTTCGACGGGTTCTCCAACTCCTTTTACACGCGGCTTGATTCCACGCCGAAATTCCCGGCAATCACCGACGATGAACTGCTGACCCTGATCCAGCAGAGAACCTTCAGATATTTCTATGATTTTGGGCACCCGGTAAGCGGGATGGCCAGGGAACGCAACACCTCCGGCGATATCGTCACCACAGGCGGCTCAGGTTTTGGCGTGATGGCCCTCGTTGTCGGGATGCACCGCGGCTTTATCTCCCGTGCTGAAGGAATTTCACGGCTCACCAAAATCGTGGGATTCCTGGAGACGTGCGACCGGTTTCACGGAGCATGGCCGCACTGGCTCAACGGCGCCACCGGCAAAGTTGTTCCGTTTTCTGAGAAAGATGACGGCGGCGACCTGGTCGAGACCTCCTACATGGTACAGGGGCTTTATACCGCTCGCCAGGACCTCGACCCGAACCAGGCAGCCGAACAGCTGCTGATCGACCGGATCAACCTGCTGCTCGGCGGGGTTGAATACGACTGGTATTCAAGAGGCCAGAATGTGCTCTACTGGCATTGGTCGCCCGATTTCGGATGGGCCATCAACATGCAGATCAGGGGATATAATGAAACCCTCATCACCTATGTCGTGGCTGCTTCGTCAACCACGCATTCCATTCCGGCTGCAGCATATCACCAGGGATATGCGAACAACGGGGCCATCCGGAACGGGAACTCCTATTACGGCCATGTGCTTCCGCTGGGAGAGAGCTACGGCGGGCCCCTGTTTTTCACGCATTATTCGTTCCTGGGGCTCGATCCGCGGAACCTGTCAGATACCTATGCCGGTTACTGGCAGCAGAATGTCAGCCAGTCATTGATCAACCATGATTACTGCATGACCAATCCGCGCAAATTTGTGGGGTACAGCAGCGATTGCTGGGGGCTGACCGCCTGCGACAATCCATGGGGCTACAATGCCCATTCACCTACAAACGACCTGGGCGTGATTGCCCCCACGGCTGCAATCTCGGCGCTTCCGTACACTCCGGAGCAGTCGATGAAGGCCATCCGTCATTTTTATTACCTCCTGGGAAACCGGTTGTGGGGCGATTACGGATTTTACGATTCATTTGATGTCACCGAAGGCTGGTGGGCCAACTCCACGCTGGCCATCGACCAGGGGCCGGAGATATGTATGATCGAGAACTACAGGAGCGGACTTTTATGGAATTTATTCATGTCGGCTCCCGAGGTGAAGGCCGGCCTGACCAAACTCGGATTTACCTATTGATGTATCAATTTTAAAACTAACACGATGTTGAAAATGTACAAAATGAAAATCGCGCTGGCCATTGTGATGCTGTTTTACACTTTTGCAGGTCAATCCCAGAAACCCGCAGACCGTAGAGTTGGTTCTGAAGACAAGGTTAAGATTGAGACGTTGATCCAGTCAATGACCATTGCAGAAAAAGTGGGACAATTATCGCTGTTCACATCCGATTGGGATGTAACCGGCCCCAGCCTGAACGGAAACTACAAAAAGCTGATCAGGGAGGGAAAAGTGGGCGCAATTTTCAATGCCTACACCGTTAATTACATCAGGGAACTGCAGCGAATGGCCATTGAAGAGTCACGGCTGAGAATCCCGATGATGTTCGGATACGATGTCATTCACGGTCATCGCACCATCTTCCCGATCCCATTGGCGCAGGCTTGTTCGTGGGATCTGGCTGCCATCGAACAGTCCGAGCGCATTGCAGCCCAGGAAGCTACAGCGGAGGGTCTCAACTGGACCTTCGCCCCGATGGTCGACATCGCCCGTGATCCGCGCTGGGGCAGGGTTGACGAAGGAGCCGGCGAAGATACCTGGCTGGGTTGTAAAATTGCAGCCGCCAGGGTCAGGGGCTTCCAGGGAACCGATCTGAAAGCGAACAATACCCTGATGGCCTGCTCAAAACATTTTGCAGCCTATGGAGCCGTGGAGGCAGGGCGTGATTATAACACAGTGGATGTTTCGCAGCTTTCATTGTACGAATGGTATCTCCCCCCTTACAAAGCCTGTGTTGAGGCTGGCGTGGGCTCAGTTATGACATCATTCAATGAAATTGCGGGTGTTCCTTCCACAGGGAACAAATGGCTGCTGAGCGACCTTCTTCGTTCGGAATGGGGTTTCAATGGTTTTGTAGTGACAGACTATAACTCCATCAATGGAATGGTAAGCCACGGCAGTGCTGAAAACGATAAAGATGCCTCCCGTCAGGCACTCAGTGCCGGTGTCGACATGGACATGCAGGGCAGCAGTTTTCTCGATTACCTTCCCGGTTTGCTGAAAGAGAACAAGGTCAGCATGGGAGATATCGACAACGCAGTGCGCCGGGTGCTCGAGGCCAAGATGAAACTTGGATTGTTCGAAGATCCTTACCGGTACTGCAACAGGATAAGACAGGACAACGAAGTCATGACCCCTGATCAGCTGGCATTCGCCCGCAAATTTGTTGCACAAAGTTGTGTGCTCCTGAAGAATCACAACAAGATACTCCCGGTACCGGGAACTGTAAAAACAATTGCCATCATCGGCCCGCTGGGCGATTCAAAAAAGGATATGCTCGGGAACTGGTCGGCGGCCGGAAACTGGGAAAAATGTGTCACACTGGTCGAAGCAGTGAAAAAACGCCTCGGGGCAACGGTTGCAGTAGTATATGAAAAAGGCTGCAATGTGAATGATGAAGACAAAAGCGGGTTTGATGCGGCGGTGAAACTGGCTGCAAGGGCCGACTATGTTATCCTTGCCCTTGGCGAAAACGGCTGGATGAGCGGGGAAGCCGCCAGCAAGGTCAGCATCGGCCTTCCGGGTGTGCAGAACGATCTTGCCGAAACCATTGTAAAAACCGGGAAACCTGTTGCCATTGCACTTTTCAACGGCAGGCCGCTGACGATTACAAAGCTTAACAGTCTGCCCGTTGCCATCCTTGAAACATGGTTCGGCGGAACCCAGGCCGGGAATGGCATTGCCGATGTGCTGTTCGGTGATTTCAACCCTTCCGGTAAACTCACCATGACCTTCCCGCAGAATGTGGGGCAGATACCGATCTATTATAATGCGAAGAATACGGGCCGCCCGTACAATCCCGCCGATCCGAAGGACAAATATGTGTCCAAGTACATCGATTGCTCAAACGATCCGCTTTATCCTTTCGGATATGGCCTCAGCTATACCAGTTTTGCCTACTCCGCCATGGATGTAAAGGTTGACGGGACCAGCGTCACGGTTACCGTGCAGGTTGCCAACACCGGCACTTACGACGGCGAAGAGGTGGTGCAGCTGTACATCCGCGACAAGGTGGGCACCGTTACACGCCCGGTGAAAGAGTTGAAAGGATTCAGGAAACTGATGATCAAAAAGGGCGAAACAAAAACAGTCACCTTCAGCCTCACGACAGATGACCTGGCATTTTATCACCCGGATCTTAAGAAGTTTTACGAACCGGGAGAATTCATCGCGTATACGGGAACCAGTTCTGCGGAGACTATCTCAAAGTCTTTTATTGTAAAATAAAATAGTAACTCGTAAATCAGCCAATCGTAACTCTATTTTATCCACCCCCCGGTAAACCCCGCTTTTTTCAGCCCGGTCAGGATGTAAGGATTCTGTTTCATCAGGTCCCAGATCAGCCCGGTGCGGTTGTTACCGATCATCAGGACGATGGGGCCCTGGTCGATGCCAAGGTAATCCACATCAAACCAGCCATTTTCATTCCCTTTCCCGGTGGTGAACGATGGGTTGAACGCATCTTTGAAACCATATTCCTGGTAAAGGGATGCCCCGTATTTATTGAACATGGCTTCGAGCGCGGGGATGCAGATCTCGGGGGCGAATGGCAATGAACCTCCCGCTGCAGTGGGTGAAAGTGTGCCGTCATCGATGAGATAACCCGATGCTGTGCCCCGGGCAGAATATCCGTCAAAGACAAAATCTTTATCCTGCCACGTTGACTTCAGATACCCTGGCCCGTCGCACGCCGTAAGCCCCCAGATTTCCCGGCTGTAATCCCTGAATTTCCCCGGGTTGGCGGTGCAATAGGCCTGCTGTGCATAGGTTGCCCTTTTCGAATTTTCGAAATAATCGATCCCTTTCGAACGCATGTAGGCGTCCTTTATTCCCCTGAAATCAATGAAGAGGTGGGAGTACTGATGACCGAACAACGGCCCGAAATTAACATGTTCGAACCCCTGCCACGACGCCCATTGGTAATTTGAAGTCCATGCCTGCCAGCACGAAGCCGGGATGGGATGGGTGGGGGAGCCGATGGCCATGATGATGAGCACCATCGCTTCATTGTACCCATGCCAGTAACTGTCGATAAAACCGCTTTCGGGATGCCAGCCCATGCTCAGGATAGCCTTGCCGTTCAGGGCCCATTTCAAGTCGACACGGCGGAACAGCTTGTTGGCGAGATCCCTGATTTCGCGTTCCTCCTCGGTTTCGGCATTAAAATATTGCAGGCAGGAGAGGATCCCCGCCATCAGCAGCCCGGTGTCAATAGTAGATAGTTCGACATCCCTGAAGCGCATCCCGGTGTGCATATCCAGGAAATGGTAGAACAATCCTTTGTAACCGGCAACCCCGGTTTTATCAGGGCCCTGCGGGAGCTTATACAGGAACCGCAGTGTTTTAAGCACGCGAGCGGCGGCCTCCTTCCGTGAAATATATTTCTGGTCGATGCCGACAAGGTATGCCGAAAGACCGAATCCGGTCGCGGCAATGCTCGAAAATGATTCTGTCGGGTACCTGTCGGGAATTAAACCGGTGGCGGTGTCGGCAAGATCCCAGAAATACCGGAAAGTCCGGTATTCAAGGTCTTCAAGCGAAAATTTTGCAGGCAGGCCGGCGGGAGGCCTGGTTTGATTCTGGGTTAGTGCTGGTATGTTTGCAAGTGAAAAGCAGGTCAGGCACGTGAAGAAAATAACAACGCAACGGTGCATAAAAGAGCTGAATCGGATGGTTACCCAAGTAATTTGTTGATGGCTTCCTGTAGTGTTTCGTATGTAAACGGCTTGCTTACATATTCATCCATTCCGGCATCGAGGTATAGTTCCCGGTCGCCTTTCATGGCATTGGCGGTCAGCGCGATGATGGGCGAATGACGGGAAGTGCCTTTTTCTTCGTTCCTGATCGCTTCGGCCACCTGGTATCCGTCCATGATGGGCATCTGGATGTCGAGGATGATCAGATCATAATTTTTTCCGTGGTATTTCTCAAAGGCCTGCTGCCCGTCATCGGCAACGTCGACTTCAAACCCCATTTTTTTTAACTGGAAGTTTACAATGCGTTGATTGATGGGATTGTCTTCAGCAACAAGGACTGATTTTTTTGAGAATCCTGCTTCTTTGATTGGCATATCCTGCTGAGGTTGATTTTTCTGAAGGTTTGACAAGGTGAAAGGAAGGCTGAACCAAAACATGGAACCCTTTCCGGGCGTGCTTTCCACACCGATCGTCCCGCCCATCAGGTCCGTGAGTTTTTTACAGATCGACAAGCCAAGCCCCGTTCCTGCAATAAGCCTGGACCTGTTTTGCTTTAACCTCGAAAACACCCGGAACAGCGAACCGAGGGCTTCCTCCGGAATGCCGATGCCGGTGTCGGTTACCTCAAACCTCAGGGTTGCCTTGTTGTCTGATTGTCCGATCCGGGTAATCAGAACATCAATTTTTCCTTTTTCGGTAAACTTGATGGCGTTGTTCGTGAGGTTTATAAGTATTTGCCGCAATCGCTGCGAATCTCCGATGAGAAGGTTCGGCACCTTTTCATCAACGGAGATGCTGAATGAAATAGATTTTTCCTCCGCTTTAAGGTTTGTGAAGAGTGAAACATCCTCCATGACCCGGTCAAGCATGAAAGGCTGATTGTCCATTTCCAGTTTCCCCGCTTCAATGGCGGAAAAGTCGAGAACGTCGTTCAGCAGCACAAGAAGGTTTTCAGCGGATGAGATTATTCCGTTCAGCAATTCGGTTTGCTCGGCAGAGAGGGTCGAATTTTTTAAAATTTCCGACAACCCGAGGATCCCGTTCATTGGGGTTCTGAATTCGTGGGAAATGCTGGCAATGAACTCATTTTTAGCCATTGTGCCTGCCTCCGCCAGTTCCTTCGACTGCTTCAGCTCCTCCTCATGCAGTTTGCGCTCAGTGATATCCCAGGAAATACCGATTAACCCGACAATCATGTTTTCAGCATTCCTGATCGGGGCAATGTTGCTGTTCACCCAGCGTTTCCTTTTGTTATGCTCCATCTCCTCCTCGATGTCATACAGCGCCTGTCCTGTTTCAATTACGGAGGCCTCCATTCTCAGATAATCCGCGTTTTGGTAGTCAGGGAAAACCTCGTGAATTTTTTTCCCGGTAATCTGGTGTGAAGGAACTCCTGCCAATTCTCCGAATGCCTGGTTAACAATCAGGTATGTAAGGCTTGTGTCCTTGAAATAGACATATGCCGGAATGGTGGTGAGTAACGTGGACAGCTCTTCAGCCCGGATTTTAAGGTCGTCGGAAACTTTTTTCAGATCGGCGGAGGTCCGGGTGAGCAGCGAAGCAAGGATGTTTTTTTCCTTGACCGACCGGCTCGATTTAAACAGGAGGTTGTCAAACTCCGAATTGATTTTCTTCAGATCTTCAATGATCTGCCCTCTTAACCGCTGAAAATCTTCCGGCGTGTCAATCGCAGACAGTGCATCGATAATTGAAAGAATTTTATCGGACATCAGGCTTTTGTTTTATGGAAACCATGGTGAATGTCTGATTATGAAAATCACATGCATCATGCTCATAGTTCCCAATTTCGCCATAGGAAAAAAACCCGATCAGGGGTTTGGCCCAGTTTTGCCAGGCATCGCTGATCTCTTCCGAAATGGTGGGTCCCAGTGCATTGTGCCTGGCCATGCATGAGAACAGGATCAGGGCATCTGTTTCTGGATTCATCGTGTAGAATTCACCTACTTTTTTCCGGGTACCTTCAATGATTTCGAAACCGGGCGAACTTGAAAATGTCACAACCGCGCCATTGGGAACGGTTCCGGCAAAAATCAGGGACTTCTTTTCAGCATCCACGTTAATCACCGCCCGCAATACATCCTGGGCCCCGGGTTTTTTTATCAGCAGCGGATATTCAACACCGATTTCAGGCAGATCCGAGTCATTGATGTTTAGGTAATTTTTATAAACATCCAGGGCCGGCTGTCCGTCAATCGTATAAACAACATTTCCTTCCGCATGCGTGATAATCTTGTCGGCGCCGATGCTCACCCAGCCGCTGGTGGCTATTCCTTTGATTTCATAACGGGTTGTGTCAAAAATCATGGCAATGGCACCATGGCTTTCAAGGGTTTTTTCAGAAAATACGATCGTCTCCTTAAATTTAGCATCGTCGCCCGCCAAACCGCCGAACAAACCGATATCTTTGCCGGCAACAAGCTGTATCCCTTTAACCAGCTGCTCGCCGTCGGTTTCAAGCCCGCTCCCGAGGAGGAGGATGGCAGGGTTTTTAAAAACATCTCCGGCCCATTTCCCTATTACATTTCCAAGTTCGTATGATGAACGTCCCGCACCGCTGAAAAGTTTAATCTCAAATGTTCCGGGAACCAGGTCGAGCATCATGCAAACCAGGCCGCCCTCGGAAATGACTTGGCGGTGGTTGTCGAATAAAAACTCGCCGCAGGAACTGCACCCGAACACTTTCACCCCGGATGGCTGAAGCAGCTTCACAATTTCCGTAAGATCCAGCGCGACCGATGAAAAAATAACCGCGGAATTCGGGTTAAAGCCATCGCTTACATGCTCTGCCCATGAGCGGCGGAATCCTTCAACGGAATCGGTGGAAAAAGTCTTAATTTTCATACCTGGCGGATTTTAGACAGCGTAACTTTGAACAAATATACAAATTTCAGGTAATTGCTCAAATGTTTTTAAGTGCGGCATTTCGGATGCGTTTAAAAACTATTTTTGTAACTTAATCTGATAAATGATGAGAAATACAATTTACCTGCTGATCCTGTTCTTCCTTGCCAACATTCATGCACATGCCCAGGATATGCCATTGACTCCGCGGATCGACCGCCCTGTCTACTTTGATGTCTCTCCGCCGCTGAGGGATATGGTGAAAACCGCTATGCTGAAGGCAGACGGGAGCTGGAAGGAAGGCGTTGTGTATAATTACACGGACCTGAGCGGAGCCTCCGACAGAAAACCCGGTATCAGTTATCCCGCGGATCCGGGGTTGCAGGATTATTTTGGCAGCCTTCTCACCGACACCACCATCCAGAATTTTGACGGTATGGGCAACCTCGGCGGGTATGTGCCTCCCGACACCCACGGGGATGTGGGGTTCAACCATTATTTCGAGGTGATCAACTGCTCCTATTCCATCTATAACAAAAGCGGGGGGAAACTTTTCGGTCCGGCTGGCAACAGCACGGTGTGGTCCGGAATGCCCAACAATTCAAATGACGGCGATGCAATTGTGCTGTTTGACGAGCTTGCCAACCGGTGGATTTTTTCGCAGTTTTCGCTTCCGAACGGATCCTCCACCGCACCGTTTTACCAGATGATCGCCGTTTCGCAAACCCCCGATCCGACCGGCAGCTGGTACAGGTGGGAATATGTGTTCAGCTCCATGCCCGACTACCCGAAATTCGGAATCTGGACAGATGGTTATTACATGTCGACCAATAACTTCGGCCCCGGCAGCGCCGGATGGGTCGGAAACGGTGCTTATTCGTACGACCGCACGGCCATGCTTGCCGGCAACCCCAATGCCATGAGAATCTCCTTTACACTGCCTCCCGGCGGCGACGGGTTTATCTCCCTTTTGCCGGCCGACTGCGACGGAACGCTCCCTGCCATGGGCACACCCAACTATTTTGCCTATATCCGCACCGGCGGAACACAGCGTCTCGGAGTCTACCAGTTTCACTCCGACTGGGGCACACCGGCCAATTCAACATTTGGGAGCCTGGCGTACCTGAACGTCAATTCGTTCAGCACCCTCGGGAGCGGAATTCCCCAGAAAGGGTCGCCTCAAAAGCTGGAAACGCTGTCCGACCGACTGATGTACCGCTTGCAATACAGGAAGTTCAGCGGTTATTCGTCAATGGTGCTGAACCATTCGGTGAATGCAGGATCGGGCAAGGCAGGGATCAGGTGGTACGAGTTAAGGGACACCGGAACGGGCTGGAGCATCTACCAGCAGTCAACCTATTCTCCCGACAACGATTCGAGGTGGATGGGAAGCATTGCCCAGGATACGGCCGGCACGATCTCAATCGCATACTCGGTTTCGAGCGCCACCATGTACCCCGCAATCCGCTATACCGGAAGGTTGAAAAACGATCCCATCAACCAGATGACCATCCAGGAAAAAACAATTGTAAACGGCGGCGGTTCGCAAACCGGGATATGGAGCGGGCGCAGCCGCTGGGGAGATTACAGCGCACTCAGCATCGACCCCTCCGCCCCGACAACTTTCTGGTTTACAACGGAATATTATGCCACGACCTCATCAAGTGGCTGGCAGACGCGAATAGCCTCCTTCACCTTTGCCAATGTTTTTTCTTCCGCCGCTTCATGTACGCCCGGGATAATCTGCAGCACAACCGCCGATTCAGCCAGATTGCATGCCTACGGTTATGGCGGAAGCGGAACATACACCTTTTCATGGACATCGATTCCGGCGGGTTTTACCTCAACACTTCAGGATCCGAAGGTGCGTCCGCAACAAACCACCAGGTATGTCGTGGCCACCAGCGACGGAACGGCTACCAGGCACGACACCACCGAAATGCGCATCGTGAATTCGCCAACCGCATTCGCGGGAAACGACACCCTTGTATGCTGGTATACATCGCCGATCCCGGTGAATGGCACCGCAACAGGCTACCTGAGGTTCCTATGGGGAAGCACCGGCGACGGGACCTTTACAAATCCGTCATCACTCACCACATCTTACATCCCGGGAATCAAGGATAAAACCTCCGGAGGTACCGATCTGAAACTCATCGTGTGGCCGAATGCCCCGTGTTTGAGCAAAGCCTCCAGCATCAGGCACATTACACTTGATCCGTGTACGGGAATCACTGAACATTCACCTGGCGACCCGGGCATTGCCGTACAGCCGAATCCGGCACATGATAAAGTCACAATCACCGTTTCGGGGTTGAATCATCCGGGTGTGGTAACGGTAACCGGCATGGCAGGCCGTGAGGTTTGTTCCGTTAAATTTGATCCCGCCGACAACCAGCCTGTTTCGAAACAGCTCGACATCAGCTCATTTGCGAAAGGCTTGTACTTGATGAAACTGCAGTCTGACGGAAAAATTTCCGTCACCCGGTTCATCGTTCAATAAGTCAGAATATTTTATAATTTTAGATCGCGAAAAATAATTTACCGTTAATCAAATATCAATGGACTATCAAATTCTGAAAATCCAGGTTGCCGATTCTGTTGCGCTGGTAACCATCAGCAGGCCTGCTGCACTGAATGCCCTGAATACGAATTTTTTCAAAGAGTTTAACCATTTTCTCGATGATCTCGAACCCCGTGAGGATGTAAAAGTCCTGGTCATAACCGGTGAAGGAAAATCGTTCGTCGCCGGTGCCGATATCGCGGAGATGGTTCACATGAATTCCGCGGAAGGCTATGCCTTTTCAACCTTCGGGCAGCGTACCTTCGACAGGCTTGAGCAACTCCGGATCCCGGTAATCGCAGCCGTAAACGGGTATGCGCTTGGCGGCGGTTGCGAACTTGCAATGGCCTGCGATTTCCGCATCGCCAGCAAATTTGCCAGATTCGGGCAGCCTGAAATAAACCTGGGGATGATCCCGGGATATGCTGCAACACAGCGTTTATCCAGGATCACCGGGCTCGGAAATGCCCTTTACCTTATATTGACCGCCGATACCATCACGGCCGATGATGCCCTGCGAATCGGCCTGGTTCAAAAGGTAACGGAACCTGAACTGCTGATGGAAGAAGTGATGAAACTGGCGGCAAAAATTGCCCGCAATGCTTCCAATGCTGCTGCGACATCCAAAAGGATTATCCGTGCCGGCATCGCCATGGATTTTAAAGAAGCTTCCGAAACAGAAGCGGTTGAATTCGGCAACCAGTTCGATAACCAGGCAACAAAGGAAGGAATGAAGGCATTCCTCGAAAAACGCAAACCAAACTGGTAGATAGTATCCCCCACCCCTGAACCCCTCCCCCTCGGGGGAGGAGCCGGGGGTGGGGTCCAAACCTCAAATGATAAAAGTATGTCCTACGAAGAACGATTACAGCATGTCTCGGTGCTGGGCGCTGCCGGGAAAATGGGAAGCGGCATCCTGCTGCTCACAGCGGTAGAGATGGCCGATATCAGCCTCAGGCCTGAAAACAAAGGCAAACCGTTTGTACTGAACGCCATTGATATATCCGACGAAGCCCTTTCCGGATTGATGAAGTACCTGAAATCACAGGTGCTTAAACTGGCCGAAAAAAAAGTGGTCGCCCTGCGGAAAGTTTATGCCGGCAGGGCGGACCTGATCGATAACGATGAAATTATCGACCAGTATATTTTCGATGTGATCAGCATCGTAAGAACCTCCACGAGGCTTGAATCGGCGTATGATTCGTACATGATTTTCGAGGCCATCAAAGAGGATCCGGAGCTGAAAAGCAGCATCTTCTCAAAGATCTCGGCCAACAATCCGCACCAGCCATGGTTTTTCACCAATACTTCGTCCATCCCCATTACCAAACTGGATGAAGGTGCCGGGCTGAACGGCCGCATTATCGGTTTCCATTTCTATAACCCGCCTGCTGTCCAGAAGCTGGTGGAGATCATCAGGGCTGCCGGTACGCTTCCCGAAGTGGATGCCTTTGCCCGCCAGTATGCGAAGAATCTCCGTAAAGTCATCGTGCCGTCCAATGACAAGGCAGGGTTTATCGGCAACGGGCATTTCATGCGCGACATACTGCATGCCACAACGGAGGCAGACCGGCTCAGCAACGAATTTTCCCGGGTGGAGGCGATCTATGCCTTCAACAAAATAAGCCAGGATTACCTTGTGCGGCCGATGGGTATTTTCCAGCTTGTCGACTATGTCGGGGTCGATGTCTGCAGTTTCATCATGTCGGTGATGAACCCATATCTGCCGGAAGAAAATCTTTACAGCCCGCTGCTTGAAAACATGCTGGCTCATGGGATCAGGGGAGGTCAGTACTCCGACGGATCGCAAAAAGACGGGATCCTGAAATATGAGAAGGGCCGGCCCGTTGCGATATACGATCCAACGGCAGAAGCCTATGTCCCTATCAGCGGATTCCAGTCCAAAGTGGATGAAAAACTCGGTGCATTGCCGGTTCCCCCGGCATGGAAAGCCGTTGTGGGCAGCAAGGCAAAGGATGAGATTCTTCGCAGCTATTTCGGCCAGCTGAAATCAGCCACAGGCTTCGGAGCTGAACTGGCCAGGGCATACGCCGGGCGTTCATGCGCCATCGGGCTTCAGCTGATCAGTTCGGGCGTCGCCAACAACGAAGAGGATGTGAATACCGTCCTGCTTACTGGATTTTTTCACGCATATGGTCCGATAAACAATTATTTAGGATAGAGTCATGAGAAGAAAAGTATACATGGTGGCCGGATACAACACCCTTTCCATGGGTACCGGCCGTAAGGAGTTCAACCCGAAAAAAGAACGTCCCGGACTGGAAGAGTATATCAAAGAGGCCGGGCAGGGAACCCTGGAACAGATAGGAGGAGCAGTGCACGTCGACGAATGTGTCATTGGCAACTTCATGGCCTCCAGGTTCAACCGGCAGGCAAACCTGGCTGCTTTCTTCCCTTTTGTGGATGAAGGATTGAGGTACAAGCCTGCCATCAGGGTAGAGGGTGCATGTGCAACCGGCGGACTCGCTTTGATGAGTGGCATCAAAAGCGTGCTCGCCGAAACAGCCGAAGTCGTGCTGGTGATCGGCGTCGAGGTGCAGAATACGGTGAAGGCAATATACTGCGCCGATTATCTCGCCGGTGCCGGCTGGTTCAAGAACCGGAAAACAGGTCATGCCTATTTCTTCCCGGGCCAGTTCAGCGACCGTGCCGGATCTTATTTTGAAAAATACGGCCGGGATAAAACCCGCCAGGCGCTGGCACGGTGGTTCCGGAATGCCATTGAAAATGCCCGCCTTTGCCCCACAGCCCAGGAGTTCCACAACCCGGTGAAAGACCTCGAGGCTCTTGCCATGATGGAACCCAACGGAAAATCTTTTGTAGATCATCTCAATGTTTTTGATTGCTCCAAGGTATCCGACGGTGCTTCTGCCATTGCCATTGTTTCGGAAGCAGGGTTGAAACGCTGTGGCATCCCCGCCAGCGAGGCCATCGAAGTGATGGGCTACGGGCAGATGGAGGAGGACATCACCAAACCGCCATCAGATCCGACAGAACTGACCACCACCAGGATGGCCGTAAAAGCGGCGCTGGCTTCGGCAGGAATAACGCGCGATCAGCTCGCAACCGCCGAAATACACGATTGCTTTACCATCGCAGGGCTGATGTGCATGGAAGCGATCGGGTTCGCCGAGAAAGGCAAAGGCGCCGATTATATCCTTGCAGGAAATACCGCACGCAGCGGACGCATTCCCATCAACACTACCGGCGGACTTATCGGCTGGGGACATCCCACCGGGGGAACCGGCGTTCACCAGGCTGTCACCATCCTTGAGCAGCTGACCGGCAAAGCGGGGGAGGCACAGGTTGAAATTCCCGCCGACCGCCCGTACGGATTGACAGTAAACATGGGAGGAGATGACAAGTCGCTGGTTTCGATTGTTTATAAAAGAGCTTAACAGATCAAGTCCCCATTACCCTTGAATACCAGAATAACTTCCCTTTTCTCAGTCGATTTCCCCGTCATCCAGGCAGGCATGATCTGGTGCAGCGGGTGGCGGCTTGCATCTGCAGTGAGCAATGCCGGCGGACTGGGTTTGATCGGGGCCGGCTCCATGAGCCCGGAAGTGCTTGAAGAGCACATCCTCAAATGTAAGGCTGCAACGGACAAACCTTTTGGAGTCAACGTTCCGCTGATCTATTCCCAGGTAGAGAAACAATTGGAAATAATCCTGCGTGAAGGCGTTAAAATCGTATTCACCTCCGCGGGAAACCCCGCCACCTGGACACCCATGCTTAAAAGCCATGGTATCACGGTCGTGCACGTTGTTGCCAATCTGAAATCAGCGCTGAAATGCGAGCAAACCGGGGTTGACGCCGTGGTGGCCGAAGGCTTTGAAGCCGGCGGGCACAACGGGAAGGAGGAAACCACCACGTTTGCACTCATCCCGCTGATCAGGAAAGCTATACAGTTGCCGCTCATTGCTGCAGGCGGCATTGCCACCGGCCGCGGCATGCTGGCAGCAATGGTCCTTGGTGCCGACGGAGTGCAGGTTGGCAGCCGTTTTGTGGCATCCGCCGAATCCTCCGCGCATCCGGCATTCAAGCAGAAAATACTGGAAGCGGGCGACGGAGGCACACTTTTATCGTTGAAAAAAGTCATCCCCGTGCGGCTCATCCGCAATTCATTTTTTGAACAGGTGAAGCAGATGGAAGATGCCGGCGCATCCCCGGAGGAGCTGAAAACACTCCTAGGCAAAGGCCGTGCGAAACTTGGCATGTTTGAGGGCAACACCGACGAGGGAGAACTCGAAATCGGACAGGTTGCTTCGCTGATCAGCGAGATTATGCCCGCCCGGGTTATTTTGGAAGAGATTGTCGACGAATATCTGAAGGCAAAAAAAGCACTCTGTGATGCAACTTAAAAACCGAAACAATGAAAAAAATATTTGCTGCGATATTCATACTGGGTGTTACCCTGTCATTTACCATCGATAATGGCGGGCAGTCTGCAGAAAATGGAAAGCTGTCTGGTGCCGCAATGTACCATGACGCTTACCGGTCGTATGATCAGGCAGATGCGGGCTGTGAAATATATGCCGTCAGCGAAGCTGATGTCAAATCAACGGGATTCGGTGATCTCAAAAGTGTGATTGAAAGGTTTCGCGGGGCTAAATACGATTATTTGCTGTCAACCTATAATTCGGTTGATCCTGCCAGGAATAAGAGGCTGAGCGATAATTTTGATACAGTGGCGAATACCACCCTCAGGTACGTCAGCGGATTCAGGCAACTACCCGCTGCGGTGAGGGCTGCGGCAAACGGCACCGGAAATTACACCCTGAGTTTAAAACCCGGCAAATATTACCTCCTGGTTATTTCAGGCAGTGTGAAGAGCAATAACAGCGCTGAATCAAAAGGCAATATCGGTTATAAAATCGTGGATGTCAAATCAGCGGAGGAGACCGTTCAGAATGTTTGTTTTCAGAAGCATGAAATCATCGGGATCATGACGGCAAGAAACCTGTCGGGATGTTGATTTGAGAAGTTCTCATTCAACCCATGGTGCAATTATGAAACATTCCATGAGCAAATCATAGGCCAATGCCCTCCGGAAACGAGCGGAAAAGATACTGAAAAAAGTCATCGTCAATACGTTTGCCCCTGTCTGAGACTGATGTGCTGAAGCTACTCCACGAGTTTGAAGTACACCAGGTAGAACTTGAATTGCAGAATAAGGAACTCTTGCAGGCAAAAGAACTGGCCGAGGCTACTACAGATAAAGCCACAGCACTGTACGATTTTGCCCCGTCAGGTTATTTTACGCTTGCCAGCGATGGTGAAATTATCGAGAGCAATTTCGCCGGGGCAAAAATGGTTCTATGATATTGGCTCCATCTTAAAACGAAACCCAAACGGCAAACCGCTCTATGTAACAGGGCTTATTATTGATATAACTGAACGTAAAGAGGCTGAAGAAAAGATTAAAAGAAACGAGAACATCCTCAGACTGTTTGTTGAGAATACTCCGGCAGCCGTTGCAATGTTTGACCGCGAAATGAATTATATCATTGCAAGTCGCAGATACCTGGCTGATTATAATTTATCCTAAATGTGTGAAGAAGACCCTTTTCCTCGCCAGGATGGAAGGTTGGATTGGGTGAAATGGGAAGTCTGTCCGTGGTACGAGAGCAATAATAAAATAGGCGGAATTATTCTTTTCTCTGAAGTCATTACGAAACACAAAGCTTCAACTTTCTGTAAAAAATGATGCGCGTGTTTTGATTCTGTCGATGCACCCGGAAGAGCAGTTTGCCATTCACGCGTTTAAATTGGGCGCTTTGGGTTACGTTACTAAAGACAGGGCCGGTGAAGAACTGCTTGCAGCAATAAGAAAAATTTCCGGCGGAGGGAAGTATGTCTCCTTTGAACTTGCAGAATACATGGCATTTAAATTAGATTATGAGATTGAAACCGAGCTGCATGAAAAACTTTCTGAACGTGAATTCCAGATCATGATTCACCTGGCAAACGGAAAGTCTTCCAGGGAAATTGCCGGCGAACTTTTCATCAGTGAAAAAACAACAGGGACCTACCGCTTCCGGATTATGCAGAAAATGGGATTGAAGAAAAATTCGGATCTGACATTTTATGCATTGAATAATAAGTTGATAGATTGAGAGACGCTAATACGTATAAGAATTTTTCTTCTCAGTGATTTCTCAGCGGCTCTCTGTGTAACTAGTTGATAAACTGTAGTTTTCTTCCATTCCATGCAGACCATGATTTCCTGATTGGATACTGTCATGATTGTGCTTGCTGTAAAATAATTTGTAAGGCTTCGTCCGACAGTCGTGTCAGTATTTTCCGTACAAAAAAATCAATGTTCCACTGACATTCCATTTGGTTCCTGCATCGTACCTTAGTGGATTCCCTGTTGGCATCCAACACTCATACTGCTATGGCCTCCGATAAGAAACGTATACATGAACTTGAAGCGTCCCTGGTCGGGTTGGAACTTCAGAATAAGGAACTTCGGCAGGCTCTCGCGGAAGTCAGGACCGCGCTGCACAACAAGGAACAACAGTTCTGCAGTTACTTTGAACTGCCATTTACCGGCCGGGCCATTACCTCCCCCGGCAAAGGCTGGATTGATGTGAACCAGGCTCTTTGCGATATGCTCGGCTACACAAAATCAGAATTGCTGAAGACAACCTGGACTGAATTGACGCATCCCGATGATTTGGGATCAGATATTGAACAATTCAACCGGGTTCTGTCGAACCAATCAGATGGATATACTATTTACAAACGCTTTATCCATAAAGAAGGCCAAATCGTTTATGCACATCTTGCCGTACAATGCGTGAGGCATCCCGACGCACAGGCTGACTATTTCGTTGCAATTATCATGGATCTCTCCGATCTTAAAAAGGTGGAGGAGGATTTGCAAAAGAAAATCCATGAACTCAGACGTTTCAACCAACCGGCTGTGGACAGGGAAATGAAATACCCGGCTGCAATCCCATATCGCATCCTTGTGGAAGAAATGAACGAAGGCGCTGTTTCCTTAACCAGGGATGGTACAATTCTCTATTACAACCGCCGCTGTGCAGAACTCCTTTTTTTACCATCGGAACATTTAGTGGGTTCAAACTTCTCACAGTTTATTGAAAAAAGTGATATAAAGAATTTCCGAAAGTTATTGAATACCGGTGCAAAAGTGAAATGCAGCGGAGTAGTTACATGCAGGGCCCGTGACGGCAATTCCATGCACCTGCTATATTCATTATGCCCGATGCCGGCAGGTTCTTCAGGAGATGTTTTCATGGTTATTACCGACATCAGTGAGTTAAAGCAAATGGAAAATGCCCTGAGGCAATCGCGTGATGATTTTGAGCGCCGCGTTGACGAAAGAACAGCAGAATTAAGAAGAATGAACGGGGAATTGGTTGCATCCCGTTTAGCCATTTTAAACATGATGACAGATGCTGTTGAAAGCAAAAAATCGCTTGAAAATGTCAACTCGATCCTTACCAGCGAAATCACAGAACGCAAACTGGCTGAACTATCCTTAAAGAAAAGCAGGGAGCAATACAGAAACCTGTTTGAAAATTCCCTTTTAAGCACCATGGTTATTGACCGCGAAGGGATTTTTCAGATGGTTAATCAAACAGCAGCGAATAAATTTGGATTGCCTCGGGATGAGATAATCGGGAAATCAATTTTCGATTTATTACCTCATGAAACAGCACAAAAATATTTTGAGTATAACCGCAGCCTGATTGACTCACGAGGGCAATTGGAATACGAAGATTCTTTTTTGCTGAAAGGTGAACAAAAGACATTTTTTATTCTTGACAAGGCCATTGGTGATGATAACGGGGTTTGTGATACGCTCCTGAGCACCTCGATTGATATCACCGAAAGAACTCAGTTGGAAAATGTAAGAGATTTTCTGATCACATGCGGATATCCGGGCTCTCGTGAAACTTTCTTTGAATCCCTTGCGAAATATCTGTCTAAACTGCTGGGTGCTGAATACATTTGTATCGACAAACTTGAGGGTGATGGCTTGACAGCGCAAACCATTGCAGTTTATAACGAGGGTCAATTTGAACCCAATGTATCCTACACACTGAAACAAACCCCCTGCGGCGAGGTGGTTGGAAAAACCATCTGTTGTTTTCCGGAAAAAGTATGCCAGTTATTTCCTTATGATGATGCACTTCAGGAATTAAAAGCCGAAAGCTATATTGGAACTACCCTGTGGAGCTTTGACGGGAGGCCCATCGGGCTCATTGCGGTCATCGGGCAAAAACCGATGAAAAATACTGCTTTTGCTGAAGAGGTGTTGAAATTGGTCTCTATACGAGCCGCCGGTGAAATAGAAAGGAAGCAGGTGGAGGAGGAACTAAGAATGGCCAAAGAAAATGCTGAGGGAAATGCAGCCAGGTTGAAAATGGCCGCGGAGGTAAGCAATTCAGGGTCATATGAATGGGATATTTCGAAAGGCATTTTTTATTGGTCGGATGAATTCCTGAAGTTATTTGGGTTGCCGAAAAATACAGTGGCAGGATTTGATGTCTGGATTAAAGCCCTGCATCCCGACGATGTTGAACCTGCTTCACGGAAAATTCAGGAAGCAATTGAAAACCGGTCAAACCTGTTAAATGAATACCGGATTATCCTGCCCGGGAATGAAGTCAGGTGGATAAGGTCAACCGGGCATGTCACGTATGATAATGACACACCGGTAAGAATGCTTGGAATGTGCATGGATATTTCGAAACAAAAACAGGGAGAAACGGAAATCCAGGCCATTAATGAGTCTCTTGAAACACGTATTGCTGAGCGAACCCGACAACTCGAAATCATCAACAATCAACTCGCATTCCGTTTACATGAATTGGAACAGTTTTCCTATATATCAAACCATGACCTTAAGGAGCCCTTGCGCACGCTTATGCAATACACCGGGTTTATAAAGGAAGATTATGCCGGCAAACTTGACGAAGATGGCAATAAATACGTTGAGTTTGTCAGCATGGCAGCGGTCAGGATGGATGCGTTGATCAGGGATTTATTTGAGTATTCTTTACTTGGTAAAGAAAGGGTACGGTCGGTCGTAGCGTGCAAAAAAATTGTCGAAGATGTTCTGTCTGACATGAATGACACTGTGCAAAAAAGCAATGCGAGAATAACAGTTCGGGAATTACCTGTATTGAATGGTTGTGAAACAGAACTGAGACTTTTGTTCCAGAACCTGATCTCGAATGCAATTAAGTACCAGGGAAATGGAAATGTTCCGGAAATAGGTATTTCCGCCGAAGATCGTGAAAATGAATGGTTTTTTTCCATTAAGGACAATGGTATTGGCATTGATAAAAAGTACCATGAAAAGATTTTTATCATCTTTCAACGTTTGCATAACCGCAACGAATTTGAAGGGACAGGAATCGGTCTGGCGCACTGTAAAAAAATAGTGGAATTACATGGCGGTAAGATCTGGTTCGAATCAACCCCGGGAACTGGCAGTGTCTTTATGTTCACAATCCCCAAATAGGCATTTACAGGGAAACCGGAACAATGCAGTGAACCAGCGATATGAAAGCAATTTGTGTTTTACTCAATGTGTTGAGTAAAATATCTCAACACGTTGAGATATTTATTATTTTTGCAAAAACTCAATCATGTTTCAGCGTCCATACTATACGAAAATCCGGGAAAGGCTTGGATTGAACCGTAAGTTTATCCAGGTCCTGATGGGCCCCCGGCAGGTTGGGAAAACAACGATCGTCCGGCAGCTCCTGGAAAAATATTCTTTCCCCTGGCATTATGCATCGGCGGATGAAGCAACCCAACCTCTCTGGCTGCAACAGCAATGGGAAACGATCCGGTTGAAAGCACGTTCAGCCGAATCTTCGGAAGCCTTGCTGGTGATCGATGAAATTCAAAAAATTCCTGATTGGAGCAACCAGGTTAAAATCCAATGGGACAAAGACAGCTTTGATAATGTTCCCATAAAACTCATCCTGCTTGGTTCATCACAGCTTATGCTGCAAAAGGGTTTGAGCGAATCGCTGGCCGGGCGTTTTGAAGTGATCTATATTCCCCACTGGTCATATCCGGAAATGCATGATGCCTTTGGTTTTACAGTTGATGATTTTATCTGGTTTGGTGGGTATCCGGGTCCTGCTGATTTGATAACTGACGAAAGCCGTTGGAAGGAGTATATCCGTCATTCGTTAATTGAAACCACTTTGATGCGGGACATATTATTAATGGTGCGCATTGACAAACCGGTTTTGCTTCGGAACCTGTTCGATTTAGCATGTTCATTTTCTGGTCAGATACTTTCATATAATAAAATCCTCGGCCGGTTGAAGGATGCCGGGAATACGACCACATTGGCACATTACCTTAAACTCCTGGAAGGAGCCGGAATGATCAAAGGATTGGAGAAATATTCTCCTTCTGCAATCCGTCAGCGTGCCTCCAGCCCAAAGTTCCAGGTATTCAACATGGCGTTGATGTCGGCGTTGAGTTTAAACCAGCACAAGGAAGTAGTCGGGCAACCGGAGATTTATGGCCGATGGGTCGAATCTGCCATAGGGACCCACCTGATCAATCAAGCCATTACAGAAAATATAAACCTTTACTATTGGAGGGAAGGCAACCACGAAGTGGATTTCGTTTTGCAAAAGGGAAACAAAACAGTTGGTATAGAAGTGAAAAGTGGACGGAATAAACAATCTACGGGCATTCCTGCTTTCTCCCAACGTTTCAATCCAACAAAAATCCTGCTTGTCGGCAGGGAGGGAATTCCCATTGAGGAATTCTTAACAACACCGGTTTCCAACTTGTTTTTTTAACCCGGAAAATCATCCTGGCAAGCCCAATCGGGTTAAGGCTCAAAAATGATGAACATATGGCTCAATTATGATTGTTTTTGAGCTTTATTTTATATATTTGTGAGCCATAAATATTTCAAGTATGACAAAATCGGGTTCTCAATTAAGGGGTGTTATCGTAGATTACATTAAGAATCACCCAGATTGTTCATCGAAACAAATCCATGAGGGTATCGGGCAGGAATGGGGTTATGCCACCGTCAAACGATCCATCCAGGTCTTGCTTTCTGACAATCTGATTGTCGCCCTTGGTAAAGGCAAAGGAACAAAGTACGAAATCAGTCGGTCCTATGAGTTACTGATCCCAATCGAACCAGACAAGTACTTTCAAAAGGAAATCGATGAACGTGAGATCAAGACAGACTTCAACCTTAACCTGATCTCTGATCAACTGAAGGGAATTTCACTTTTTACTGACCAGGAACATGCGTTCCTGGACCAACTTCAAAGCACGTTTAAGAAAAACACTGAAGGCTTGGCACCCCAGGAATTTAAAAGGGAATTTGAGCGCCTGGCAATAGATTTGAGTTGGAAATCCTCACAGATAGAGGGAAATACCTATTCTTTGCTGGAAACAGAACGCCTGTTAAAGGAACAGGAAACAGCATCAGGAAAAACAAAAGATGAGGCCACCATGCTTCTGAATCATAAGGCCGCGCTGGATTTTATTCTGGAACACCCCAATTACATTCAGCCATTATCCCTTGCCGGTATTGAAGATATACACAGTCTTCTGATCAAAGACCTGAATGTTGCCCGGAATATCCGAAAACGAAGAGTCGGTATCACTGGAACCAATTACCGCCCGCTGGACAATGAATTTCAAATCAGGGAATCACTTCAAAGCCTGTGCGCTTTAATTAACGGGCGCAGCGATATTTTTGAAAAAGCATTGATGGTGCTGGTGTTAATCTCGTACATCCAGCCCTTTGAAGATGGCAACAAAAGAACAGCGCGTATCATCAGCAATGCAGTGTTGATGAATTATCAATATTGCCCGTTATCCTTTCGGACTGTTGACCCGATCGACTACAAAAAAGCGATGCTGATATTTTATGAGCAGAACAATATCAGTGCGTTCAAAAAGATATTTATCGAACAATTTGAATTTGCAGTGAGAACCTATTTCTAAGCTGATAATCAGTCTTAGACTGTATGCAGAAATGGTAAAGTACTCCGAAACACTTTATTTATCAGCATTATCGGAGGTCGGGAGTGGAGTATACCGGAGTCGAACCGGTGACTTCTGCATTGCGAACGCAGCGCTCTGGCCATCTGAGCTAATACCCCAATGAATAATTGTAAGAACGGGAGGCAAAGATATTGCAAATTACGATTGGACGAGTTACGATTTACGATTGTTCGCAATGCTATTCGTCAATCGTAAATCATTCAATTTAATCTGAAATCGTAAATCGTCCAATCGTAAATCATCCCGCCGGTTTCACCTTTGCAACCTTGTTGCTCACCGGCTTCAGGCTATGCAGGTATTTATACATGGCAGTCAAATCGGTGGTATCCATCCCGGCATACATGGTCCACGGCATGATGGATTGCATCTCTCCGTTCTGGAGGACCGGCGGTTTAAACGTTGACAGATCATAGGTTTTAAAGCGAAAGATAAACGCCTCCTTCGTCCATTTTCCAATGCCTGTTTCCTCGTCCGGGGTAATGTTGGCGGATAAAAGCAGGCTGCCGTCCGGCATCTGGAATTCACGTCCACCGGTATACGCCAGTGATTTTACAATCTGGCCGTGTTCAGCCGGCGTATGGCATTCGATGCAACCCGAGGCCCTGACCAGGTATTCGCCGTATCCAAGGGTATCGGTTGCAGGAGGATGCGGCATCGGCGACGCTTTGGCAGGAATCAGGTGGAGGATGACACTCATCGGGAATGTGGGGTTTGATCTGCCCGGGAGGTAGTCAATCGACGGCAGGCTGCGGATATAGGCGATTACACTGCAGATGTCTTCCGTATCCAGTGTTCCGTATGCCGGATACGGCATGATCGGGAACAACGGGTGACCGTCCCTGCTCACGCCGCTTGTGATGGCACGGTAAATTTCAGCATCGGTCCAGTCTTTCAAACGGAAAGGAGTGATATTCGCAGACATGAATTTTCCCGGGAAACCTAATTTCTCGTCAAAAACTTCGCCTCCCTTTCCTTCCGTTCCGGGAGTTAGTGGTCCTGAGAATTTGCCCCAGTCGCGGGTTGAATGGCAATCCATGCAAACCATTACGTGGTTGGCAAGGTATTTTCCGCGTTCGATGCGTTGAGGAGTTATTTCTACCTTCATTTCCGTTACCGGTATATTGGGAAGAAACCAGACGATATACAGAATAATCCCGGCAACGATGGCAACCATAGCAGCAGCCAGTACACCCAGGATCATGGGCCATTTTTTCTTTTTCATGAATTCAGGTTTTAGTAACTTAAAAATAATTTCGTAGCCAAAAATGGCAAAATATTTGGGTTAAA
>JBAXDH010000014.1:0-43273 GCA_037141055.1 bacterium
CGGGCGGAAGCGGCCAGACACTGAACGATCTTCTGGGTGAAATACCCATGGAGAGGGTTACCAGCTACTCCATTAAAGATCATAAAAACGGAAAACGGATTGTCATCGATCTTAGCGATGCTCCGATGTTTGAAAATCAGCCCCGGGTTGTTGTCATTCAAGCCCCCGGGATGCGGCAACACGGCAGGAATCACGGAGAACGCCAGGTAAAGGTGATCGTCAACACGGACGAGAGTCTTCCAGTTGAAGGCACATAGGATGAATCAATTCCTCCTCCGGCAAAAACAAAATAATCACCATCGTTCTTTATACATACCATTTGTTAGTAATGTGCGCAAAACTGCCGGCTGATTACCGGCAGTTTTTTTTATAAAAAAAAAGCTGCCAGTTTCCCTTGACAGCTTTTTTTCGTAGTGCGAGAAATGTTAGTATCTCTTTCGAGGTGTGTAGTGTGTGTGTAGTAGTTCGTGTGATTTATGCCCAAGTGGTTTTTCCAGGAATTCTTTGTATATCTCTGCAATTTCCGGATTTTCATGTGATTTGCGGACAGGCATGCCCATGTCCTCTTCGTAGATCGCCATTTTGCGCTTGGTCCGGATCTCCTTGTTGGTCGGGATGGGTTGTCCGCCGCCGCCGAGGCATCCGCCCGGACAGGCCATCACTTCGATGAAATGGTAGGTAGCCTTGCCGTCGCGTACATTCTGCATCAGGGTTTTGGCGTGTGCCAGTCCGTTGGCTACGGCACATTTCAACTCAACGCCCTCCAGGAATCCCCATTCGGGCTTGACCTTATCAATTTTGATACTCGCTTCGCGAACTTCGCCTTCCGTTCCGCGAACAGGTACGATGTTCAGCCCGTCGAACGGAACTTCGCGACCGGTAACGATCTCGTAAGCTGTGCGCAATGCGGCTTCCATCACACCGCCGGTTGATCCGAAAATTACGGCTGCACCGGTAGACGACCCCATGAAGCTATCGAATTTCTCTTCGGGTAATGCTTCAAAATCAAGTCCGGCCTGTTTGATCATGATCCCGAGTTCGCGGGTTGTTAAAACAAAGTCAACATCCTTGTACCCGCTGGAACGCATTTCAGGGCGGTTGGCTTCGAATTTCTTGGCAGTGCAGGGCATGATTGAAACGGAAACTATGCTCTTCGGGTCCAGTTTGCGTTTTTGGGCATAGTATGTTTTAGCCAGCGCACCGAACATCTGTTGCGGTGATTTGCAGGTTGAAAGATTCGGAAGATATTCGGGGAATGTATGTTCAATGAATTTGATCCAGCCCGGGGAACAGGAGGTTGCCATGGGCAGCGATACAGTGGGATCTTTGTCAACCAGCGCTCTCTTCAGTCGCGTCAGAAGTTCGTGTCCCTCTTCGATGATGGTGAGGTCGGCGGTAAAATCAGTGTCCAGTACCGAATTGAAGCCAAGTCGCCTCAGGGCCGACACCATTTTTCCGGTGACGATCTTGCCGGTGGCCATGCCCAGCGCCTCGCCAAGGGCAACGCGTACAGCCGGGGCGGTTTGAACCACAACGTGCTTCGTAGGATCATAAATGGCATCCCATACCTGGTCGATGTAATTGCGTTCGATGAGGGCGCCGGTCGGACAACGGTTCACACATTGCCCGCAATTGGTGCAAACGACTTCAAACAGCGAATGTTCAAAGAAAGTGGAGATTTTCATCTTGTTGCCCTTGTAGGCTACGCCCAGAGCGCTGACACTTTGTAACTCTTCGCAGGTGCGCACGCAGCGCTGGCAGCGGATACAGCGGCTGTCATCCTTGATGATGGCCGTGTTGAACATGTCGATCGTGTATTTTTTATCCGGCACGAGGTCGAGGAAAAGATGATCGCCTGTAAGCATCTGTGATGCCAGTCCCTGGAGTTCGCAATTGCCGTTTTTATAGCATTTCGTGCAGTCGGCATTATGTTCGGAAAGAAGCAGTTCCACAATATGTTTGCGGGCCATGCGCACCTTCATGCTGTTCGTATGGATCACCATTCCTTCAGCTGCGGGTGTAGCGCAGGAAGCGGGAAGGTTCCTGACTTTTTCCTGCTCAACCACGCAAACCCGGCAATTACCTGCCACGCAGAGGTCTTCATGATAGCAAAGGGTCGGAATATGAATATTCAGGTTGCGGGCTGCTTCAAGGATGGTGGTCCCTTCATCAACAGTTACATTGATACCGTCAATTGTGAGATTTATATTTTTAGCCATAACTTTTGTTATTTTCCTTATTATTAATGAATTAGTAGATCATTTCTTCCTTGAAATTGTTGACGATGGAGGAGAATGAGTTGGCTACGGACTGTCCCAGGCCACATTTTGCAGTGATTTTCATGCTCTCGCTCAGTTTCATGAGCTGGTCGAGATACGCCGCCTTCTTTTCACCTTTTTTCACGGCCACAATTCCTTTCAGCAACTGCTGGCAGCCAACGCGGCATGGTGTGCACTGTCCGCAGGATTCTTCTTCAAAGAATTCGAGATAGTTATGAAGGACGTTGTACATGGACCTGGAACTGTTGAAGATCATCATGGACCCTCCGGTAGGAACACCTTCAAATCCGATGACAGTATCCTTGAATTTTTTGCGGGGGACGCAAAAGCCGGAGGCACCTCCAACCTGAACGGCCTTGGTATCGCCGTCGCCGAATTCATCGACGAAGCGGTCGAGCGGCATGCCGAGTTCAAGTTCATAAATCCCAGGGATCGGAGTGTCGCCTGAAACAGAGAATACTTTTGACCCACGCGAGTCGGTTGTGCCGAGCTTTTTATATTGATCAGGACCGAGGCGCATGATCATCAGTACATTCACGAATGTTTCCACGTTGTTGATGACAGTCGGTTTCTTCATGAAGCCGCTGGTGGTAGGGTAGGGCGGTTTATTCCGGGGTTCACCACGGCTACCTTCCATCGATTCGAACAGGGCACTTTCTTCGCCACAGATATAGGCTCCGGAGCCCATCCTGATTTCGATCGAAAATTCGAAACCAAGCTGTTTCATGTGTTCGTTGTAGATTTCCAGTTCTTTCATCAGTTCCGGAACCATGAACTTGTATTCGCCGCGGAGATACATGTACCCTTTTTTCGAGCCGATCACTTTTCCGCAAATCGCCATTCCCGAAAATACCTTGCGCGGAACCCTGAGCAATATTTCACGGTCTTTGAAAGTACCGGGTTCGCCTTCATCGGCATTGCATACGACAAATTTTTCATCACCGGGAGTTTCTGCGGTGTACTTCCATTTCATGGCGGTGGGAAAACCCGCGCCACCACGCCCGCGGAGTCCTGATTCCAGGAGGTCATTCAGAATATCTTCATTGGTTCTCTGAATGGTGCTGGCTAATATCTTGTATTTTTCGTTGGAGTATTCCCCGAAGATTAAGTCAACTCGTTTTAGGCTTTGTTCTGACATGACTGTTTCTCCTATTTTCTAAAGGTGTGAATTGTTAACGTATTCGCTTATGATATCATGCACCTTTTCGGTCGTAAGTCCGCTGTATGGTGTGTCGTTAATCAGCATGGCCGGACCTTCGTGGCACCATCCAAGGCAATTGGTCTCAAGCAGGGTGAACTTCTTGTTCGGAGTGGTTTCTCCCACCTTGATCTTCAGCATGTCCTCCAGGGACTGGATGATTGTTTTCTTGCCGTGCATGTCGCAGGTAATTGTTTTGCAGACCCGGATAACATATTTTCCACGCGGTTCGGTATCAAGGAAAGAATAAAATGTTGCAGTTCCGTAAACCTGGGCAGCGGATAGATCAAGCTCTTTTGCGATGTCCGTCATGCAGGTGTCTGACAGGAAGTTGTTTCTCGCCACAACTCCTTGAAGAATAGGAAGCAAACTGGCCCTTTCCCGGCCGTATTTGTCGGCTAATTCCTGGACTAATGATTTACAATCAGTCATAAAAAATATTTTAAAGAGTTAATATATAATGTTTTATATGTGAATCAATGGTAATTGTGAAAATATTAACACTATTTATTGCAAAATTACAATTATTCTTTGTTAAAATATTAACAACATGGTAAAACATTGGAAATTTGTTCAATTTATAAGGAATCTAAATTACATAACCGGGAATCCATATTCATTCACTTCCCTGCCATCGAGTAATTCCGGGTAGGGTAATTTTCTTACATTTGTGCGATATACCTTTTATAATGCCTCAATCCAGGTACTTTATCCGCATGGCGTACGACGGCACCCGATTTCACGGCTGGCAGCGCCAGATGAACGGAATCACTGTACAGCAGTCCCTTGAGGAAGCGATGTCGATGATGCTCAGGCATCCGGTTTCAACAACCGGCGCAGGACGAACGGATACGGGGGTTCATGCAGAGGAGTTTTATGCTCACTTTGAAAATGATCGCCCCCTGAGCCATGAGGAACTCATGAAACTTGTATTCCGCCTGAATGGCTATTTTAACGGGGATATTGTCCTGTTTGAAATTTTTCCTGTGAAGGACGAGGCTCATGCGCGGTTCAGTGCATTGTCAAGATCATACCGATACAGCATCGCCAGGGTGAAAAATCCGTTTCGAAGGAATTTTACCCATTATATGCACGGTGATATTGATTATAAACTCATGAATCTTGGTGCGGCCCTCATCATGAGCTACAGTGATTTCACGTCATTTTCAAAGGTGGATACCGACACGGCAACGAACATCTGCAGGATAAGTCATGCAGAATGGGGGATGGAGGGAACTGAACTTGTATTCACCATCACAGCCGATCGTTTTCTGAGGAATATGGTCCGTGCAATCGTGGGAACCCTGCTGGAACTGGGAACAGGAAAGATAACACTGGAAGGTTTGAAAGCAATCATTGAGAGCAGGAACAGGTCGAATGCGGGGGATTCCGTGCCGGCCAAAGGACTTGCACTGCACCGGATCGAATATCCGCAAGCAATTTACGATTGCCGGTTGATCTTTTAATTTACTATTTCACCATTTCGCCATTTCACGATTTCGCTATTTCGCTATCTTGTTACCTGACAATCTCATCCCTGCCTCTGCAATTGCCCCTGCGGTCATTCCGAATTTTTCCATGAGTTGCGCCGGTTCTCCCGATTCGCCGAAACTGTCGGACATTCCAATGAATGCCATCGGAACCGGGTGATGCTGCACTACAATCTCGGCAACCGCGCTTCCCAGACCGGTGGCAACCTGGTGCTCTTCGGCTGTCACAATGGCGCCTGTTTCCTTTGCTGCCCGGATGATGGCTTCCATGTCGATGGGTTTGATGGTATGCATGTTGATGACCCTGGCACCTATGCCTTGGTTTTGCAGGATGCCGGCGGCCAAAAGGGCTTCCCAAACCAGGTGCCCTGTGGCGATGATGGTCAGGTCGCTTCCCGGCCTCATTATTTGGGCCTTCCCAATCTCAAACCCGTTTGTATCTGAAGTGAAATCAGGAACGGCTTCACGGCCAAACCGGATATAAACCGGGCCGCTGCACTGTTCGATGGCTGCGAGGGTCGCAAGCCTTGCCTGGGTTGCATCACACGGTGACAAAACAGTCATCCCCGGGAGTACCCTCATGATTCCCAGGTCTTCGAGCGCCTGGTGCGTGGCGCCGTCAGGACCGACGGAAACGCCCCCGTGCGCTCCGCCAATAACAACATGCAGGCTGTTATAACAAACAGACACCCGTATCTGGTCGGCAGCCCTGAGGGCAGCAAATGCAGCGTAAGTGGAAAAAACCGGTATTTTCCCTTCGAGTGCCAGTCCGGCGGCAACTCCCACGCAGTTCTGCTCGGCAATGCCAAGCGAAATAAAACGATGCGGCAGTGCATCAGCAAATAAATTACAGCCTACGGAGGTGGTTATATCAGCCCCTATGCAAACAACCTGCGGGTTGTTCAGCCCGGCCTCAAGCAATCCTTCTCCAAATCCTGATTTTGTAGGTTTATTGCCTATGTTCACATATCTGTATCCACTATTCATTCCACACTATTCACGATTCTCTATTCACTATTCATTATTCGATGTTCATTTCAAACTATTAACAACTCTCCCGCCGCATCAAGTTCCCTGACAAAATCAACCGCCTGTGCGGGCGACGGAACTTTCCCGTGCCACCTGTAATCGCCTTCAATACTCAGGATTCCTTTACCCATAATCGTTCTCGCAATGATTACGGTCGGCGCGCTTTGAGAAGCCCCTGTTTTTGAAAAGGCTTCAAGAATTTGAATCATATCGTTTCCATCACATTCAATAACATTCCATCCGAAACTGCGCCATTTTTCGGCGAGCGGTTCCAGTTTCATGACAGATTCAGTGTTCCCGTCAATCTGCAGGCCGTTCCGGTCGATGATCGCAGTGAGGTTATACAGGTTGTGATGCGATGCCGACATGGCCGCTTCCCAAATTGAGCCTTCCTGTAATTCACCATCCCCGTGAATGCTGAAAATTCTATGGCTTTTACTGTCCATTTTAGCGGCCAGGCACATTCCTACTGCTACGGAAAGCCCCTGCCCGAGGGAACCTGCCGACAATTCTATCCCCGGCAGTCCGCGATCCCTGCCCGGATGTCCCTGGAGCCTAGATCCAAGTTTCCGCAGGGTCTGAAGTTCTTCCAGCGGAAAATAGCCGGCATGAGCCAGGGTTGCATAAAAAACGGGGGCGACATGACCAATGCTGAGAATCACACGGTCACGGTCGGGCCATGCCGGGTTCAGCGGGTCATGATTGAGTTTTGAAAAATAAAGTGCGGTGAAGATATCTGCCAGCCCCAGTGAACCGCCAAGATGCCCTGATTTAGCTTCTGCAAGGCTGGTTACAACCGACTTTCGGATTCCGGTTGCCAGTTGCTGCAACCGCATGGGATCGTCTGTTTGCCAGGAATGCATCGCTAACGCATGTCGATGACTTCCACCCCTGGAAATTTCTTTGCATCAAAGGTGAAATCAGCATCCGTGACCGGGGTATCCGTGAGGTAGGTTTTAATGGTATAGGTAAAGGTATTCCCGCTTTTATCGTAGAGGGTGAAGCTTTTTACCTGCTTTTTAGCCTTGTCGATGCCAAGGATGGCCTTTGTGAAATTTTTGCTGGTATTGGGTATCAGTTCAATAGTTTCTGTTGAAGGATCTGAACTTTTAATGATTTTTGATTTGTAATTTGAATTGTAGGAAGTCAGCAATTTTGACGGAGTCATGGCATCGTCCTTGTTTTCGAGTGCATTCACCTGTACTTCATTCGATTCCTTGATGTACGTCCAGATGGTTTTCCCGTCACAAATCACAGTTTGGCCTGCGGCTGCCATTTTGTACTTATCGCCCGAAACCAGGAGTGTCCCGGTTTTTTCCTCGTTGATTTTTGCTTTGGCATTTTCCATAGAATAGGAAAAGTCAACCCTGATGGATTTGTATGCCTTGGCTTTTTTACTCACTTCGTCCAACAACGCGGTTGCCTTCGCGTCTTTTGCCTGGCTGAACGACAGAATGGCTGAAAAAATAAATAAACTGGTCAGGATGGTTTTCATAATCATAACTATTTTTGTCCGAGAAGAGACAGGTGCTCCTCCAGCGAATTTAAGTCTTTGTAGCGAACCTCGCGGGCTTTGCTGCCTTCGAACGGTCCGACGATCCCGGCTCCCTCAAGCTGGTCGATGATGCGGCCGGCACGGTTGTAGCCAAGTTTAAGTTTGCGCTGAATCAGCGAAGTTGATCCGTGCTGGTGCTGAACGACAAGCCTTGCCGCTTCTCCGAAAAATTCGTCTTTATCGTTGGCATTGAATTCTTTGGCCGACGACCCGGTTTCCTCGTCGTAATATTCGGGCAGTGCAAAGGCTTCCGGGTATCCGCGTTGTGATCCGATGAATTCAGTGAGTCTGTCGATTTCCGGAGTATCGACAAATGCGCACTGAATGCGGATGAGGTCACTGCCCGTCGAGAGCAGCATGTCGCCGCGGCCAATCAGCTGGTCGGCGCCGGAAGAATCCAGAATTGTCCTGGAGTCGATTTTCGAAATAACCCTGAATGCAATTCGAGCCGGGAAGTTGGCCTTAATCGTTCCCGTGATGATGTTCACCGACGGACGCTGGGTGGCGATGATCAGGTGTATCCCGGTTGCACGGGCCAACTGTGCGAGACGTGTCAAAGGTGTCTCAATTTCACGTCCTGCAGTCATGATCAGATCGGCAAACTCATCAATCACGATCACGATATACGGGAGGAACTGGTGGCCGTCATTCGGATTGAGTTTCCGTGTGAAGAACTTTTCGTTATATTCCTTGATGTTCCGGACCTGGGCATCGCGCAGCAAATCGTAGCGGGTGTCCATTTCGATGTTCAGCGAATTGAGCGTCCTGATGACCTTCTTCGTATCGGTGATGATGGCCTCCTCCGCATCCGGCAGTTTTGCCAGGAAGTGCCGTTCTATCTTATTATAAAGCGTCAGTTCAACCTTTTTCGGGTCAATCAGCACAAACTTCACCTGGGATGGATGCTTTTTATAAAGCAGCGAGGTGATGATCGTGTTCAGGCCCACCGATTTGCCCTGTCCTGTTGCACCTGCCATCAGCAGATGCGGCATTTTTGCAAGGTCGGCGATGAAGGTTTCGTTGGAAATAGTCTTGCCAAGTACAAAGGGCAATTCGAACGTAGAATTCTTAAACTTGTCCGTTCCAAGGAGCGATTTGATGGAGACGATTTCAGGGTTCTGGTTGGGCACTTCAATGCCGATAGTGCCTTTGCCCGGAATGGGGGCGATGATGCGTATGCCCATTGCTGCAAGGCTTAGCGCAATGTCATCTTCGAGATTTTTGATCCTTGAAATACGAACGCCGGCCTCAGGCACAATTTCATAAAGTGTAACCGCCGGCCCGATGGTCGCTTTGATTTTTGCAATCTTGATATCGTAATTCGACAGTGTATTGACGATCTTATCCTTGTTTGCCTCCAGTTCTTCCTTGTTCACATTCAGGGAGTCACCGCCATAATCGCTGAGCAAGTCCAGTGGGGGATACTTATACCCGGAGAGATCAAGCGTTGGATCGTACCGTGTTTCCAGTGTCTGGTGCTCGATGGTTCCTTTTACAGGTACATCTTCAACAACCGGTTCAATCACCAGTTCCAGGCCCGACGGCGGATCCGGTTTTGGGGCAAAACGCGATGGCAAATCAAGGACCACTTCCTGGGGCTCCTCTTCTTCAACTTCCTTCAGATAATTTACGGGAATGGCGGGAACAACTTCAACTTCCGGTTCCTGCGGTGCCTTTTCACCGGCGGCTGCAGAAACAGGCACATTGCCGTCGACGGTAACTTCAATTTTATTCTTGTGGATGAACCACCTGAAGGGTACGTTGAACGAAAGGATCAGGAAACTCAGTGCTGTAAATCCCAAGAGCATTGCCGTGCCCGAAGTGCCCAGAAATTCGGCCAGCCAGATATTCACCTGGAAACCGTAAACCCCGGTAAGAAGATCATTGCCGGGCATGACAAGTGCAAGCAGCGCCGGAAGCCACAGAATGCCGAAGAAGCAATATTCGAGCGTCTTCCAGGTCGGAAAAATCCGGATGTGGAAAAAATGCTTCATTCCTGTATTGAACAGGATGATGACAAAAAAGAAAGATGCAACCCCAAACCACTTTGAAATGAAGAGAAATCCTGTGAGGGCACCAATTTTACCCATCCAGTTTTCCACCGGGGTTTTATTGTCGAAGAAGTTGTCGAACGTCAGATGTTTGAATACCGTATCGGTAAAACTGAAATCACTCTGCCACGTGAGAAGGTAGGATGTGAATGAAAAGAGCAGGAAGAATGACAACAGGAGCGAAAACAATCCCATCACCCGGAAACGCCGTTCGAAGCGTGCCTGATCCTGCTCAGTTCGCTCTTTTTTTTGTTTGGGGGGCCTGGGTATCCTGGAAGGTTTCTCTTTCTTTTCCCTGGATTTTTTGACCTTGCTTCCCGGTTCCGGAATTTCCTCAATCAGGATTTCTTCTTCCCTTGGTTCCCCTTTAAGAGTATTTGCTCGTGGCGGGTTGATGGTTCGGGCCATTTTTATTAATCGTTACCACCACCGAACTTGCTTTTCAGTTCATCCTGGGTCGTAAGTGTGTAATCGGAAGGAATTTCAAAATCTTTTGCCGGCAAACTCTTTTTTTCGATCGAAGTGGCGGTAAATTTCATCGTAACATCGCGGTTTTTCATTAAAAACTCCAGCAATGCGCCGTCAATGTCTTTATACAGCGGGTTGCTGAAGTTTGCCAGTTTTGAGCCGAGTTCGGGTGTATACCAGGCTTCAAATGTGCTTTTGGCACCGTCATTGTTAACAGTTACAACAACTTTCTTGCAGGAATAACCGGCAATAACTTTTGTTTCAGCCGACTGTTCGACAGTAGTCTGACCTTCGCCAGCCGCTTTTGCTTCAAGTTCAGCAGTAGTTTCTTTGATGGCATATTTTTGGCCCATCATATTCAGCAGCGAAACGCTTGTCTTATCATTGTAATCGGTAATTTCAACCGTGGTCATGCCGCTCATCTGCATGTCAGTCCTTGATTTTGTTCCTTTAATTGAAACAGTGAGAACTTTGGGGAACATGGCAAGCTGGCTTTCTGAAAACTTGCTGTCGGGGTATGTGATTTTGTATGTGATGACTCCTTCGAATGGTTTACCTGACATGGCATGACCTGCGCAGATAATCAGGGTGACCAGCACCAGGCTGACTGATATAAGATATTTTTTCATGGTTGTTGGTTTTTGAGTTTGTGATACAAATGTACTTATTTTACGATTCTAAGCAGTTTACTCCACCTGATTTTTCCATCAAACAGTGATTTGTTCGGGGCCAGGGATAACCAGACGAAGACTGCTTTTCCGACTACATGGTCTTCAGGGACAAACCCCCAGTAGCGTGAATCGGCAGAATTGTGGCGATTGTCACCCATCATCCAGTAATAATTCATTTTGAAGGTGTATTCCGTTGCTTCTTTGCCATTGATGAATATTTTACCATCGGAGATCTTCAGGTCATTTTCCTCGAAAACATCGATAATCCTCTTGTAAAAACAGATGTTCTGCATGTTTATCGGGATTGTAACGCCCTTTTTAGGCACCCAGACCGGTCCGAAATTATCCACATTCCAGCGATATGTTGAATCGAAAGGGAAAATATCCGCGTCCCAGTATCCCCGGGGTTTACTCAAAGGCAGAATAGAAACTACGTTGCTGTATTGCTTCAACTTTGTAATCGCTTCATCGGAAAGGGTAAGTTCATAGGTGCTGTCCGGAAAGCTTGAGATTTCCTCAGTAATATTCAGTTTTTCAAAATTTTTCTGATTGACAGGATCTCCGTTTGTTTTTACACGGTATTTAAACTGCCGGTTTCCCGGATTCTGTTCCGGCTTCCCGTTGATATAAACGACTCTGTTTACAATCCGGATGGTGTCGCCGGCAATGCCGATGCAGCGTTTTATGAAATTTTCCCGTTTATCCACGGGTCGGGCAATGATGTCCCCAAAGTATTGTTTGTTATTCCATACAGCATCCCTGCCATAGTTTCGCACTAACTGGTAATAGCTGACATTGCTTTGTAATTTAGCTGAAAGAGTATCGCCGTCAGGGTAATTAAAGACTACAACATCCATGTTCTTGATATCGGCCATCCCGGGAAAGCGGTAATATGGCAGTTTGATCCATTCGAGGTATGACTTCGAACTTTCAGTCAGCGGCAGGGTGTGATGAACGAACGGGAATGCCAGCGGGGTATTCGGAACTTTCGGCCCGAAACTGACCTTGCTTACGAACAGGTAATCCCCCACAAGCAATGTTTTTTCCATGGATGATGTGGGAATGGTATACGCTTCGATCAGGAATATCCGGATGATGCTGGCGGCAATAACCGCAAAGATGATCGCGTCAACCCATTCGCGCACAGCCGTTTTGTGCACCGGGGGCTCTTTGGAAGGGTCATAATACTTTTCCTTTGATGAAAATGCAAGGTAGGGCAGGTAAACAAACGGAAAGAGAACACCCAGCGCCTGGTCCAGCAGTCCGTGTTTCCTGAAACTTTTCAGAATCTCCACGATCAGCAGGAGCAGTACGAACACATTGATGAACGGAATAAGCAGGAAAATATACCACCACAGCGGTTTCCTGACAATGATCAGCCACACGTACCAGTTATAAAACGGAACAAGGACTTTCCATCCTTTTTCGCCTGCTTTTTCAAATATTCCCCACATGCCTGCCAGGCACAGGACAAAAAACACGATGGTTGCTATCAGGTAAAGATTCATATCCCTTTATTTAGTGTCAGGTCATTAACGCAAAAACAGCTGTTTTCTTATGCGTTGTTGTTTATTATTTGCGAGTCCAGAAGGTTTTTCATATCATAAAAACCTTTTTTCCCGGGCACCCATTCCGCCGCCATGATGGCACCAAGTGCAAAGCCGCGCCGGCTCTTTGCCGTATGAATAATCTCAATGCAATCTTCTTCCGATTCATATTTCACCACATGTGTACCCGGCACGTTATCGGTGCGGTACGACTTGATGCCGAGTTCTTCGGGGTTCTCAACCGTTTCCTTCACCCACTTCTCCTTGCGTTCCGTTTGGCGGATGATGTCGTTAGCCAGCACGATGGCGGTGCCGCTTGGCGCATCCTGTTTATGGATATGGTGTGTTTCTTCTATAGAAACAAGGTAGTCCTCCCACTGCGACATAAGACCGGCGAGGAAGCGGTTCAAATTAAAAAACAGGTTTACACCGATGCTGAAATTTGGAGCGAAAAAAAGGCATTGTTCCCTTTGCTGACAATCGGTGCGGACTTTTTCAATATCATCGAGCCACCCGGTCGTTCCAACAACTACCGGCAGATTCGCGTCAAAGCAATGGTATATATTTTCCAGGACGCTGACCGGGGTGGAGAAATCAATGGCAACATCAGCGACTGACAGATCAAGGTCCTCGCTTTCCCAGTCTTCGAGACTGTCAATGATGACCACAATTTCATGCCCTCTTTTCAGTGCCAGTTTTTCAATTTCCTGGCCCATTTTTCCGTATCCTAACAGTGCAATCTTCATATCGTGACCCTTTTGGTTTATCAGAAACGCAGGCTGATCTTGAATCCGCCGGCGGGTTTGTTGTAGCCGAGCCCTGACGGCAGCATTGTCGGGACGACTCTGCAGGCAAGTTTGTCGGTGATGTTAAACGTGTATAAATGTGCATCGACCGTTGCATCAAGAATGTTCAACGCATACCATACCACCGTAAGCAGAATGCTTATTTCAAGGTTTCTCCGGTAATACTCCCGTGAAGAAAGCAGTTCCTGGGCTGTATATCGTTGAACGAGGTAGGCGTAAGACCCATTTTTATTCCCGTAGGAAGACTCTATGTACGCACATTTGAAATTGATATACTGATCGGCGTTCGTGTAAATAAAGTATGTCATCAGTCCCAGCCCGGCATATATTACGGGCACCTTCCAGTATTTTTTATTGTAAACCTGTCCGAGCCCGGGCAGGCATGCCGACATGATAGTGGCTTTTGTTGGGGAGTGTTCTTTTTCGCGGATCGAATCAGGTAACTCGATGAATGTGGTATCGGATTGCGAAAATACCAGGATGGGGTAAATTGAACAAACGACAAAAACAGCAAAAAAAAGAAGGAAAGCCCTCATTTAGGAATCAAATTTGGAGATGATCCTGTCGAAATCCTCCGGTGACTTGAATGCAATGATGATGGAGCCAGCCCCGTTCCTGCTCAGTTTCAGTTCGATTTTAGACAGGAGTTTATCATGAAGAGCCAGCTTTGCTTTTTCGAATTTTGCAGGCAGATCCTGCTTCAGCGTGGCAGGTGTTTTTGGTTTTCCAAGATTCCTGACCATTTCTTCAACTTCGCGGACGGAAGATTTTTTTTCAAGGATTTTCTTGAGAATCATAAGTTGCGACTGCTCATCCGCAACGTTGATGAGCGCGCGTGCATGCCCCATTGTAATGAGGTTGTCCCTCACGGCGACCTGTACTTCGGTGGGAAGTTTCAGTAAACGGATGTAGTTGGAGATGGTGGACCTGTCTTTTCCCACTTTCTGACTTAAATCTTCCTGCCTGATCTGGCATTCTTCGAGCAGTCGCTGAAAACTGATGGCGATTTCGAGCGGATTGAGGTCTTCCCGCTGGATGTTTTCCACAAGTGCCATTTCAAGCATCTGCTCGTCATTGGCGAGCCTGATATAGGCAGGGACCTGCGAAAGGCCGGCAAGCACGGAAGCTTTCAGGCGGCGTTCGCCGGCGATGAGCTGGTATTTGTTGTGGCCAGTCTTACGGACGGTGAGGGGCTGGATGATGCCGTGTTCCTGAATCGATTGTGCAAGCTGCCGGAGTTCGTTCTCATCGAAATGGGAGCGGGGCTGAAACGGGTTTGGCCCGATCTGGCCAACACGTATCTGGGCAACATATTCGGCCGTGTATTCTCCCGAAATTTCTTTCTGGGGACGTTCAGTTTCTGCGTTGTCAAGCAGTGCACTGAGGCCTCTTCCCAGGGCTTTCTTTTTACCGTGAATATCAGACATTGATCTCTTTTTCAGCGTTGGTCAGTCTTGTAAGCTCGTTGTTCTGAAGGATTTCCCTGGCAAGATTCAGGTAGTTTATCGCTCCCGAACTGTTGATGTCGTGCAGCATGATGGTGAGCCCGAAACTCGGTGCTTCGCCCAGCTTGGTATTCCGGTTGATGATGGTGCGGAAAACCATCTGCTGAAAGTGAGTTTTCACCTCTTCCACCACTTGCTTTGCAAGGCTGAGGCGGTTGTCGAACATGGTAAGCAGTATGCCTTCAATATCGAGTGCAGGGTTAAGCCTTGATTGAACTATTTTAATGGTATTGAGCAGTTTACCCAAGCCTTCAAGTGCAAAATATTCACACTGCACCGGGATGATCACCGAATCGGCAGCCGTAAGTGAATTGACCGTGATCAATCCCAGTGACGGAGAACAGTCAATGATAATGAAATCATACTCATCCCTGATTCCCGCGATCACCTTCCGCATCATTTTTTCGCGGTTGGGAAGGTTGATCATCTCGATTTCGGCCCCGACGAGGTCGATGTGCGCCGGCAGCAAATCGAGAAACGGCGTGGATGTATTCAGAATGATGTTCTTTGCTTCAACATCATCAATGATGCATTCGTAAATGCTGGTTTTGATGTTTCTCGGATCAAAGCCAACGCCCGAAGTGGCATTTGCCTGGGGATCGGCATCAATGATCAGCGTTTTATGCTCGAGCACGGCAAGCCCTGCAGCCAGGTTAATGGCCGTGGTTGTTTTGCCGACACCTCCTTTTTGATTTGCAATCGCAATTACTTTACCCATGCGGTATTTTAAACAAGTTCACAAAATTACATCGAAATAGCGATACCCGAAAGATTGTTGAAAAGTTTTATCAACAAAACATCCGGCAGGGTGACGGCTGCAGAAAACAGGTAGGGAGAATTTAATTGCTGTCTGAATCGGCAGACAGGTCTTCAAATTCAATAGTCCTGGGGGATTTTTTTACCCCTTCGGAATCATCTTCAAGGAGGACATCCACCGCAACTTCAGGTCTTTCGGGGGCCTGGCCGGTTCGGATGAATTCAATGACATCGCTCAACCCGTTGGCGAATTTATCAAAGTCCTCTTTGTACAGAAACAATTTATGCTTCTCGTAAAAAAACTTGCCCTGATCATTGTTAAAGCGTCTTTTACTTTCCGTGATGGTGATGTAATATTCATCGCCAACGGTGGCTTTAACGTCAAAAAAATAGGTTCGCTTACCCGCACGAACGGCACGTGAAAAAATTTCCTCCCGGTCCCGGTCTTTATTATCAATTTCTTCCATCCAGCTGTCTGTTATATTTAGTTCATCAACATCGATCACTTCAGCGAACGCAAAAATAAAAAAATTATTGAATACAAAATTTTATTTCTTATTTCCGTAGCTTTGCAGCCATCAACAGGCAAATTCAAATCATGTTCTTTTTCATAAAATTGTTATGCTAGGCAGAAGACATTACCGCATCAAAGTACTCCAGGCATTATACGCTTATTTTCAGGGCGGTGAGGTACGGATAGAGGTCGCTGAGAAGAACCTTCTGCACAGTCTCGATAAGGTTTACGAGCTTTATTTTCTTCAACTCTCCTTCCTGCTTGAAGTCATTCATTTCTACCGGTTCAGGACGGAGGAATCCAAAACCAAATTTTATCCCACCCCCGAAGAGGTCAATCCGAGTTACAAATTATCCGAGAACAGGCTTATCCTTCAACTGCAGCAGAACCGCCAGTTGGGTGAACAGATGGCCAATTATAAGATATCATGGACCGAAGAGCAGGAGATGGTTCGTAAAGTTTATCAAAAGCTCAAAACGAGCAAGGACCATGCTGAATACCTGGCTTCCGGGGTGAGTTCTTACAAGGAGGACCAGGACTTTGTAGAGAAGCTGTTCCGGAAATTCATTGCCAAATCCCCCGACCTGCAATTTTATTTTGAGGAGAGGAATATTTTCTGGGATGATGATTTTGAGGTTACGGCCATCTTTGTTCTCAAAACGATCAAGCTGATGTCTGAATCCTTTGGAGAGCGCGATACACTGACCGGCCTTTTCAGCAAGGATCAGGAAGACGACCAGGATGAAGACCGCAAGTTTATCCTCGAGCTTTTCCGGAAGACCATTATGAACAGCGATGAATCCGACAAACTGATCGATGCGCGTACCCGCAACTGGGAGCTCGAACGGATTGCGCTTACCGATATCCTGCTCATCAAAATGGCTCTTACCGAACTGATTCATTTTTCGCAAATCCCGGTCAAGGTTACCATGAACGAATATATTGAAATTTCAAAACAGTTCAGCTCCCAAAAAAGCAAGTTGTTCATTAACGGGATTCTCGACAAGCTGGTTTCCGATCTCACGGAAGAGAACAAAATCAAGAAAACCGGCAGGGGCCTGATGACATAATTCAACTCCGTTAAAATATATTATTGGGATTTTCGTTAGAAAATAAACCAAAAGAAATATCGTGCACCACTTATTACCGAAAACTGCTTTATTTTTTTGCGGATTGGCCCTTTGCGGTGCAACTTCGTTTGCCCAGATCGGAGGGAACGGGACCTATAAATTTCTCGGATATTCCAATTCTGCGCGCATAGCCGGCTTAGGCGGGAATTTCCTGGCCATCAATGATAATGACATCACATTGACGGAGGCGAACCCTTCGCTGATCACTCCTGCGATGAACAACAACCTCGCACTGAGTTATGTGAACAACCCCGGAGGCATCAATTACGGATTTGTGGCCTTTGCCCACAATTTCAACAAAGTTGGATGCTTCGTCGGCAGTCTCCAGTTTATCAACGAGGGAAAGTTTATTGCAGCCGATGCGGCGGGTAACCAGACCGGCAATTTTTATGCTTCCGAATATGCACTGAATATCGGATGGGGCCGGCAGCTTACGCCACTTTTTTCAATCGGTGCAAACGGAAAGCTCATTTATTCACAGCTTGAAACATACAAATCCTTTGGTATTGCGGTGGATGTGGCCGGAACCTACACGTCAAAGGACGAGTCGTTCACAGCATCGCTGATCGGCCGGAACATCGGCACCCAGCTTGTGCCGTATCTTCCCGGGAAATACGAGCCACTGCCGTTTGAATTGCAGGTGGGGTTGTCACAGAAACTGAAGCACATCCCGCTGCGCTTTTCCGAGTTATTCACGAACCTTCAAAAATGGGACCTGGCCTATCTTGACCCGTCCGATCCTGCAAATGCGGCTGATCCGATCACCGGCGAGGTTAAACAAAAGACCGGCGCGGCAAAATTTGCCGACGGCGTGATGCGCCACATTGTGCTCGGCGCAGAACTGACCATTGCAAAAGTACTTTCGGTTCGCATTGGCTATAACTACCAGCGCCGCCAGGAACTCAAGCTGACCAGCAAGGCAGGTCTTACCGGTTTTTCCATGGGTGCGGGCCTGAGGGTCAAAATGTTCAACCTGAGCTATACGCGGGCCTCCTACACCGCAGGGATTGCAAATAACTACATCACGGTAGGGGTAAACCTCCAGGAATTCGTTAAAAAACCATAAGATTGCAGGTCACCATCGATCCTCATTCCGGATTTTGCTTTGGCGTTGTTCATGCCATAGAAGCTGCAGAACGCGAACTTCAGGATAACAGCACCCTATACTGCCTGGGCGACATCGTGCACAATCATCTGGAGGTGGAGCGTCTGAAAAACAGAGGAATGGTGACGATTTCCCATGAAGATATCAAAACACTTCATGATTGCAAAGTTCTGATAAGGGCACACGGCGAACCGCCGGAAACATATGAAACCGCCCTTCGGAACAGGATTGTCCTGATTGACGCTACGTGCCCGGTCGTGCTGACTCTTCAGAATTCAATCCACCGGGGATACATGGAGATGAAGAAGAACAATGGGCAGGTTGTTATCTACGGAAAGGAGGGCCATGCTGAGGTGAATGCCTTGAAAGGCCAGACAGGCGGGACTGCCATCGTGACCGGCGGTGAAAATGACCTGAAACAAATTGATTTCACACGGCCGGTGAGGTTGTACAGCCAGACCACGCAGAGTGCAGATGGCTTTAAGAAAGTTGCAAAACTGATCAGGGAACGGATGGAGGAATCTGCAACAGCCCATGCTGTTGATTTTAAATCGCATGACAGCGTTTGCGGGCAGGTTTCGAACCGGGTGGTTCACCTGGCCGGATTTGCCGCTCAATTTGACCTGGTCGTTTTTGTCAGTGGCCGGAACAGTTCCAACGGAATAATTCTGTTCCAGGTCTGCAAAGATGTAAATCACAGGACATATATGGTGTCAAATTCTGCGGAGGTGAGGCGTGAATGGTTTGAAAATATTCAATCCGTGGGTGTTTGCGGCGCCACTTCAACACCGTTATGGCTGATGGAAGATGTGGCCGGGGAAATTCAGAAAATCAAGGACTGAGATGTATCTGCAAAAACTAATCCTGAACGGATTCAAAAATTATTCCCGGGCGGAATTCCTGTTTTCTGAAAAGATCAACTGTTTTGTCGGAAATAACGGCGTCGGAAAGACAAACCTGCTCGATGCCATCCATTACCTGTCATTCTGCAAAAGCTGTTTTACCAGCCTTGATGCACAAAACATCCGCCACGGCGATGATTTTTTCGCCATCCACGGCACTTTTCAGCGCGGAGACGAAACGCGCGACCTGGTGCAATGCATCCAGAAAAAAAACCAGCGCAAGCGTTTCCTGATCAATAAAAAGGAATATGAAAGGCTTGCCGACCATATCGGTAATTTTCCGCTGGTCATGATTTCGCCCTACGACCGCGACCTGATCAACGACGGAAGCGAATTGCGGCGGAAATACATCGACAGTGTCATTTCCCAATTCGATAAATTTTACCTCGACGATCTTATTCAATACAACAAGGCGCTCGTGCAGCGGAATGCACTGCTGAAGTCGTTCGGCGAGCAACATTACTTCGACGCCGTGGCACTCGAAACATGGGATGAGCAGATGATCAGGCTTGGCGAACAGATTCTGATCAAACGGACCTCCTTTTTGGAACAATTCATTCCGCTGGTGCAGCACTACTTCCGGTTTCTCAGCAACGGTTGCGAAACCGCAGGCATCACCTATTTGACGCAAGGTGCCGGAAATTCTTTCCGCGAGGCTTTCAAGGCTGCACTGCCGAAAGACAGGGCTGCACAATACTGCACTTTTGGTGTGCATAAGGATGACCTTGAGTTTATCCTGGATGATTTCCCGATCAAGAAATTCGGATCGCAGGGCCAGCAGAAATCATTTGTGATTGCCGTCAAACTCGCCCAGTTCGAATACACACGGAATATCAAAGGATACAAGCCGATTCTGCTACTGGATGATGTGTTTGACAAACTCGACGACCTGCGAGTTTCCCAGCTCATCAAACTGGTGAGCGAAAACAGTTTCGGACAGGTTTTTATCACCGATACAAGCCGGGAACGGATTATTTCTATCTTTGATGCAATGGAGATTGAACATCAGATTTTTGGTATTCCTGTGGGGATGAATGAAAGCAATGCTGACAATGAAAGCAATGCAGACAATGCAGACAATGCAGACAATGCAAGCAATGCAGACAATGCAGGAAATGCAGGCAATGCAGGTGATGCAACTGAATAATTTAGCGAAGGGAAAGGATTATGAGAAGAGCGGAGGGAATGCCGTTAAAGGCTGCGATCGAGGAGTTCCTGGACAGGTTCCACCTGCGTGACAAACTTAACCAGGCCAGGGTAATTGAGGCCTGGGGAAAGGTGGTGGGGGAGATGGTGGCAAGGAATACCAGTCAGTTGCATATCCGCAACAAGGTCCTCTATGTGAAAGTGAATTCAGCGGCACTTCGTAACGAGTTGCTTTTCGCCCGCACAAAAATTGTGAGTGCTCTCAATAAGGAGGTGGGGACAATTGTGGTTGAAGATATTGTTCTGAATTAATTTCGATTATTTTACCAGGCAGGATAACAATCTTTCATCTTCAATAAAAGCTTCAAGTTTGTCGCCGATTTTAACAGGCCCGACTCCTGCCGGCGTTCCTGTGAAAATATAATCGCCGGTGCGAATGGTCATGAACGTTGAGATATACGCAATGATGTCATCGAAATCATAGATCATCAGCCCTGAATTTCCTTTCTGAACTGTCGTTCCGTTCATATCCAGGCGGAAACCGATATTCTTTAAATCGCCGAACATATCCTTCGGAAGGAATTTTCCGATGGGGGCAGACTGGTCAAACCCTTTGGCAATGGCCCACGGCAGTCCTTTTTCTTTCGCTGCATCCTGGAGGTCGCGGGCAGTCATGTCAAGTCCGATCCCGATTTCATCATAATAGGTATTGGCGAACTTCTTCTGGATGTTTTTGCCAACCTTGCATACTTTCAGCACGAGTTCGGCTTCGTAGTGGATCGCTTTCGAAAAAGGCGGATAATAGAACGGCCGGTTGCGGATGACCAGGGCCGTGTCAGGTTTCAGAAAGAAAACGGGTGAAGAGGGGATGGCATTGTTGAGTTCCCTGATATGATCAACATAATTCCGCCCGATGCAGATGATTTTCATGATGCAATGGATAACGATTCAGAATAAATCAAGTTTGACCGAAGTATTGGGATTGCTCCTGAGCTTCAAAACGGTGAGCACCTTTTTTGTGGAGAGCGGGAATTCACTTTTCATCATCCAGTCGTAATAGGAAGGTTCATCCTTCAGCACCTGTGCCACAGCTTTGCCTTTGTGCTTTCCGAAATTGAAGACTTCCACATCCTTCTCATTGTAAACAATGTGCCCGATAAGGTCGACTGCCCTGGTTGCATGTGAAAATTCGCTGAGCGCTTTCACATCATTGATGACAGGCTGGCTCAGGTTGCCTTTTTTATCCCTGAAGGTCACATCCGCATAGCGGTCAAGCTGCGCTTTCAGGATTTCGAAGGTTGCCAGCGTATCGGCTTCGGCGCTGTGTGCATTTATCAGGTCTTTGGAACAATAGAACTTATAGGCCGCACTCAGGTTGCGTGGCTCCATTTTGTGAAAGATGTTCTGAACATCGACAAAGCGCCTGCCTTTCAGGTCAAAATCGATTTCTGCCCTGAGAAACTCCTCCACAAGCATCGGGATGTCGAAATGGTTTGAATTGTAGCCTGCCAGGTCGCAATTGTCGAGGAACTGCGCCAGTTCCCGGGCAACCTGTCTGAAGGTCGGGCAATCCTTCACGTCCTCGTCTGAAATTCCGTGGATTTCAGTCACCTCGGGCGGAATCGGCATTTCAGGGTTTATCCGCATTGTCTTGATCTTTACGGTACCGTCCACCTGCTGGCGTACAATGGATATTTCTACAATGCGGTCTGTGGCAACTTTGATTCCTGTAGTCTCAAGATCAAATACTGCAAAGGGTTTGGTGAGGTTCAGTTCCATTAAATGGGTTGGTTGGTGTTGAAATTTTCAAGATGATGCACGATGCGGTTCAGGAATTGTCCCCCGAGCGCCCCGTCGATTACACGATGGTCATAGGTTACGGAGATCATCATGATGGGCCGGATGGCAATGGTATCGCCGTCGGGGGTTTCAATGACAACCGCACGTTTTTTGATGGCGCCCACAGCCACGATTGCTGTCTGGGGCTGGCTGATGATCGGTGTTCCCATGAGTGTTCCGAAAGAGCCAAGGTTAGTGAGCGAGATGGTGCCGCCTGAAATTTCGTCGGGGACAAGTTTGCTGATGCGCGCACGCTTGGCCAGGTCGTTCACCGATTTGACAATGCCCAGCAAACTCTTCTCATGCGCGCTGCGTATCACCGGCACAATCAGGTTGAAATTAGGAAGTGACACCGCCATGCCGATATTGACATTTTTATGCATGATGATCTTGGTTCCGTCGACCGACACGTTAACCTGGGGAAAATCCATTACTGCCTTTGCAATGGCTTCAATGAAAACTGGGGTGAAAGTAAGTTTTTCATTTTCGCGTTTCTGAAAGGCATCTTTATTTTTATCACGCCATTGAACAATGCGGGTCATGTCAACTTCCTGGAATGAAGTAACGTGGGCTGAGGTTTGCACCGATTTTACCATATGGCTGGCAATGAGCTGGCGGATGCGGTCCATTTCAACGATGCGGTCTTCCCCGGGGATGACCTGCTGAATTGTTTGCGGTGCCACAACTGAGGCGGCGGCGGCAACAACCTGTGCCTGGTGTTCAACAGGCTTCATGCCGGAAGAACGCGTTTTAAGATAATTCAACACATCCTGCTTGGTAAGCCTGTCGTCTTTCCCGGTGCCTGAAATGCCGTCGAGCTCCGTGAAAGGAATATTTTCCTGCAGCGCAATGCTTCGCACCAGGGGTGAGTAAAACCGTGTTCCCGAAGCAGATTCAGCTTCACTGTGTGCGTGGTCGCCTGGCAGGTTATCGGTAACCTGGGAAATCACAGCAGTTGCAGCAGGGGTTTCGCCGGAACCGCCAACATCAATAATGGCAAACGCAGCTCCAACCGGTACAAGCTCGTATTCTTTGAATAACTTTTTTACCAGGATCCCGGTTGCAGTGGATACAATTTCAGAATCGACCTTGTCTGTGGCGATTTCAACAAGGGTTTCATCTTCGTTGATCATTTCCCCCTCGTTTTTCAGCCATTTCATGATGGTCGCTTCGATGACACTTTCGCCGAGTTTGGGTACAACTACCTCAATATTTGCCATATACAGATGACTTTTTGAATTTTTGCAAAGGTAATGCTTTTTCTTATTTTGAACGTTTCAAAATAAAAACAAATTTCAGCTCCTGCCCAGGTTTCTGAATCCTTTAATGATGATATTCAGATCATTGGTTAATTTATAGTCACGCGCGTACAACAGGTCAAGGCGCGTTGTGGTTTCTTCGGGCACATTCTTATTCCTGAATGCATCCAGCGGGTTCAGCACACCCTGTTTTATTTCAGGAAGCCTTCCCTGTTCAGAATCAGAATGCGGAGTAAATCCGATCCAGGATTTAAATGCAAAGAGTACGGAGAAAATATTCCGGAGTAATCCGACCGGGTTTTTCACGAGAAACAACGTCACGGGATAGAGGCACAGCAATGTCAATGCTGCCAGGAAATCGAGCATTCGTTTGTTTCTCCGGTTTGATCTTTTTATGATCGCATTGATGTCAATAACGTATAAATCTCCCGAAGTGTTGATTGAATTGCTGCCGATGATGGAGAGGCTTTCGGGCGGGGCAATCTTGTAATCAACCTGTTCATTTTTCAGTTCCGACATCTTGTCGATGATCACCTGCGCCGGAACATCCCTGGCGCAAAAAATCACTTCATTGATTTTGTGAATGGTGATGATCTCCTTTATCTGGCCAAGGTGCCCGATAAACCCGTTGGCGTTATTCCGGTGATGCAGATAGCTTACAAGGCCCGTGAAGGAGGGGTTCATGCCGGTTTGCTGAAGAAGGTCGGCCACACGCTCGGCTTCTTCTTTTTCACCGATGATGACAAACCGCTGATTTTTTTCAGAGTTGAGTTTGTACCCTGTGATGTTTAGATAATGCAGGGCAACGCGCTCCAGGAGCATGATGGCAGTGCCCCAGGCCGCACCGAGGATGATGAGTGCGCGGGAGAAGCGGTAGTGTTCGTTCAGCAATGAATAAACCACCAGGATGATGATGGTGCCGGCGACCATGCCCTGTATGATCCGCCGCAGCCTGACAGGCTTGTCGTACCCGCCGCTCAGGTAAACGCATAACAGCCAGATCAGGAGATATACCGGCACCGCGATATGGATGAGCGCATACGGATAATGCCCGCCACCGGGGAAAATGAAGTGCCGTTCCCAGTAAGCGGTGATAAAAACCATGCCGGCAAAGATCATCAGCGCATCTGCGAGCGGCAGGATGGCCCTGTTGAAAAACCGGGTAAGAATTGATATAAAAGCACGGAAATAGATGGCAACATTGATCATGATTGAAAATGCGCGGGCGTTCTCTTTGGTGAAGTGTTTCCGGGCAAAAATGATCATGGCATTGTAAAAAACAAAAACGTAGTTCAGGCTGCCCTTTTTCGTGCTTTCCCCTTTATAATGGATGATGCGGGTTTCGGGGTAATAGTAGTTTTTATAGCCTGCCTGCGTAATCCGGTAACTCAGGTCGATGTCCTCCCCGTACATGAAAAACTCTTCGTCAAGCATCCCGATTTTGTCGATCACCTTTTTGCGTAAAAGCATGAAGGCCCCTGCAAGCACATCAACGACGTGGGTTTTGTCTTTATCGAGATACCCGAGATGGTATGTACTGAACAAACGTGATTTTGGAAACAGCGATGAAAACCCGAAAACTTTGAAAAAAGCCACGGAAGGGTAGGGAAGGCCTCGTTTGCTTTCCGGGAGGAATTTACCTTTGCCGTCCAGCATTTTCACACCGAGGCCGCCTGCATCGGGATGCTGATCCATGAAATCGACAACTTTCCGCAAAGTGTCATCTTCCACAATGGTGTCGGGGTTGAGCAGCAGGATGTATTCTCCTTTTGACTTGCGTATCGCCTGGTTGTTTGCGGAGGAAAATCCCTTGTTTTCCTTGTTCTCAATCAGGTGAACCTCCGGGAATTTCTCTTTCACCATTTTCACGGAACCGTCCACCGAATCGTTGTCGACGACAAATATTTCCGTTGCAAGGCCATTGCATGCATTCTGAACCGAATGAAGGCACTGCTCCAGGAAATACTTTACGTTGTAATTAACAATGACAATTGACAGTTTCATCCGTTCATCCTTGATTCGGTGGTAAAGTTATGGTTATTCAGTCAATCTAAAAACTAAATTGCACCCGCTTCAATCATCAGCACGATCTGTTCTATTGCCTGGTCGCTGCCACCCGGGTCATAGTTGGTTTTCAGATCGTATCCAAACAGCCGTGCCATGGTTTGCCAGATAAATGCTGTAAAGCCACCCCTGAGTTGCCTGACAATGTCAAAAGTTGAATTACCTGTTTCCCTGTATATCAGTTTAATAAGAATTTTTCCCTGGTTGAACGTGAGGTCTTTCAATTCATCACCAAACTTATCTTCCAGTTCTTTCTCCGCCTTTTTCATGAATGCTTTACGGGCTTTTTCGTTCGGGATGGTGTCAAGGATGTTTTTATAAATGGTGAGTTGTTTGCCGGCCAGCTTTGCGTATGGATAAACTTTTTTAACATTGTAAACGAGCCTGTCATAGCGCACAGCTTCTCTTTTACTTGCGAAGGCAACCGGGGGAAAAATCACGACAGGCTTTACTTCGACAATGGTAATGGTATCACCGTCAATGATCCGGGTGGAATCTGCTGTTTTTGGAGTGTCCTGCGAAAAGGCGCAAATCCGCAATACAAGTAATGAAACGAAGATCAGGATTCCTTTACACATTGATTTCCCGGTTCAAAAGGTCAACAGGATAACGCAGGCAATACCGGGTTTGGTATCAGGCAACCTTTAACCGGGACATGCTTGTTTTTCCGAACTGCTCCTCAACAAATGCAGCGCTGACCTGGAATGGCTTTTTGGTTGTTTTTGAAGGCAGTTCGAACATGGCATCGTTCATGATACCTTCAAGGATCGACCGTAATCCGCGGGCTCCCAGTTTGAATTCAATGGCCTTTTCAACGATAAAATTCAATGCATCCTCATCGAACGTCACTTTGATGTTATCGAGTTCAAAAAGCCTGGTATACTGCTTGATGAGCGAATTCTTAGGTTCGGTGAGTATCCTGCGAAGCGTGGCGCGGTCGAGTGTGTGCATGAAGGTCACGATCGGCAGCCGGCCGACAAGTTCCGGGATAAGGCCGAAGGCTTTCAAATCAACAGGAGTGATGTACTGCAGGATGTTGTCCTTGTCGATGTTTTCATGTTTCCGATCGGTTTTATACCCGATTTTATTCGTCTGCAGACGGTTGGAAATTTTCTTTTCAATCCCGTCGAAGGCGCCGCCTGTGATAAACAGGATGTTCTGGGTGTTGATCTGGATCATCTTTTGTTCCGGATGCTTCCTGCCACCCTGCGGGGGTACATTTACAATCGATCCCTCGAGCATTTTCAAAAGCGCCTGCTGAACACCTTCGCCGCTGACATCGCGTGTAATTGAAGGATTATCGCCTTTCCGTGCGATCTTGTCAATTTCATCGATGAATATGATCCCGCGTTCCGCTGCGGCAAGGTTGTAATCAGCAACCTGGAGCAGCCGCGAAAGGATGCTTTCAACATCCTCCCCGACGTATCCGGCTTCGGTAAGTGCCGTTGCATCTGCAATGCAGAAGGGAACATTGAGCATTTTCGCTACCGTACGGGCCAGCAAAGTCTTGCCTGTACCGGTTTCGCCAACGACAACGATGTTCGATTTTTCAATTTCCACATCACCCTCCTTCGCTTCTTTCGAATGAGACAGGCGCTTGTAGTGGTTGTATACGGCAACGGCAATGACTTTTTTGGCTTCGTCCTGGCCAATAACGAAAAGATCAAGGTATTTTTTGATCTCAATCGGTTTCATCGGCACGAACTCAGGCAGATCTTTCCTTTTTTCAGTCGCCAGCTCCTCCTGGAGGATTATCTGTGCCTGCTGAATGCAGCTGTCGCAAATATGTCCCTCCAACCCTGCAACGAGGATCCTGGTTTCGCGCTTGGCACGACCACAAAAAGAACATTTGTCAGCAGACTTCGCCATGTTAACTGTCTTTTTTGGAACGGACCAGGATTTCGTCAATCATCCCGTATTCGCGGGCTTCTTCGCTCGTCATCCAGTAATCGCGGTCGGCGTCCTTCAGAATCCGTTTAAACTGCTGGCCCGAATGCAGTGAAATGATCTCGTAAAGTTCCTTCTTGAGTTTTTGTATTTCACGTGCGGTGATGTCAATGTCGGATGCCTGGCCTTCGGCGCTCCCCATCGGCTGGTGGATGAGTATCCGCGAATGCTTCAGTGCGGTCCGTTTGCCTTTTTCACCGGCACACAGCAAAATGGCGCCCATCGAGGCGGCCATGCCTGTGCAGATGGTGGCAACATGCGGATTGATGTACTGCATGGTGTCATAAATGCCAAGACCGGCATAAACCGATCCGCCCGGGGTGTTCAGGTAAATCTGGATGTCCTTGCGGGAATCAACGGATTCGAGGAAAAGCAGCTGCGCCTGGATGATATTGGCAACATAATCATCAATGGGAACACCTAGAAAGATGATGCGGTCCATCATGAGGCGTGAAAAAACATCCATGGTGGCAATGTTCAGTTGCCGCTCCTCGATGATGGTCGGTGAAATATAATTGGCGGATATGGATTTATATTTTGCCAGGCTGAGGCTGCTGATGCCCCTGTGCCCGATGGCATATTTTGAAAATTCGTCCATAATATTGAATTTTTATCGTTTAAATAATCAATGATTGTGATCGTGGTGATGGTCATGATCATGACCGTGGTCGTGATCGTGATCGTGTCCATGGTCGTGACCGTGCTCGTGATCGTGATCATGTCCATGCCCGTGATCGTGTTCGTGATCATGCGCATGACGTGCAGCGGCGATTTTGACATAATCGTCGTAGGAAATCTCTTTGTCGCGGAAGGTGACGGCAGACTTGAAGAAGTCCATCATTTTCGCATTGTAAAGCTGGTCATTGATGCGCTGAACCTGCTCTTTGTTCTGCATAAACGTATCAACGATCGATTCATACCGCTTCTGCATCTCGGGCTCCATGTCGGCCATGTTTATCTGGCGGAGCATGTAAGTCTTGATGTAGTTCCTGATATCTTCATCTTTCACCTCAATCCCGTTTTCCTTGATCAGCTTGTTTTCGATAAGCTGCCATTTCATCGATTCTGCGAATGAAGTGTAATTTTTCTCAATCTCCTCCGGAGTATATTTGCCTTCGTTGTTTTCGAGCAGCCAGCGCTTTAAAAACTCATCCGGCAAGGGAAGTTCCGTGTTTTTAACCAGCGCTTCGGTAATGTCGCTGAACAACAGTTTGTCAGTTTCGGCGGCGAAGCTCATTGCAGCATCCTTTCTGACCTGTTCGCGGAAATCTTCCTCGGTCTGAAGGTCAAGTCCCGGATATACATTATTGAAGAATTCGGGATTCATTTCAGCCGCTTCAACTTCCGGTTCTTTGGCTTCAGCGGGTATTTCCTCCGCCTGCCCGTCAACTATAACGGCGTCCTCAATTTTATCTGCAACGATTGGTTTGCCAAACCGTTTCCGGGTATCTTCGATATATTTGTCAACCATGATATCATCAACGGTGATGATGTGATTCTCGACTCCAAGTTCGTTTCCCAGGGGGATCGTAAACTCAGGGGCAAGTCCGAGGTCAAAATAGAATTCGAACGATTCCTGTGTCTCAAAATCGATGGCAGGGTTTTTCTCAAGGTTCGGCAATGGATTTCCCAGGATGTCGAGCTTCTCATCCCTGATGTAACTGATAAGGTTGTCGGAAATGAGCCTGTTCACTTCATCGGCCAGGATGGCTTTGCCATACATTTTTTTAATCAGTCCGGTCGGAATATGACCGGGCCTGAACCCGGGGATGTTCGCTTTCCGTTTGTAGTCTGCAATTTGTTTTTCAACAGCTGCGGCATAATCGGAAGGTCCGATCTCAATTTTAAGCAGGGCGGTCAGTGCGCCGGTACTCTCTTTGGTAATGTTCATGAAAATAGTCTTGTCAAATTGGTAAAACAATAATTGTGCGGATGAAGGGACTCGAACCCCCACGCCCGAAGGCACAAGATCCTAAGTCTTGCGCGGCTACCAATTACGCCACATCCGCATCGAGGATCTCCCTGAAAAAGGAGTGCAAAGTTACAATTTATTTTCGAATTGTTACTTTAACGAAGCCAATGCTGCATCATAATCGGGTTCCTGCACGATGTCAGGCACCTGCTCGGAATAAATAACAACGCCTTTTTCGTCGAGGATTACCACTGCCCGCGAGAATAATCCGGCAAGGGGGCCGTCGGTGATCAGCACGCCGTAACTGTTGCCGAAGTTTCCGTTCCTCAGTTCTGAAGCTGATACCACATTGGCAAGTCCTTCTGCTGCGCAAAAGCGGGCGTGGGCGAAGGGGAGGTCTTTCGAAACACAAAGAACCACCGTACCGGGGTGTTTTTCAGCCTGTGCATTGAATTTTCGCACAGAGGTGGCGCATACGGCCGTGTCGAGGCTTGGAAAAATGTTCAGAACAATTTGTTTACCTGCAAATGCAGACAACGAAACGTCCGATAAATCTGTCTTGGTTAAAAGGAAGTCAGGTGCTGCGGTTCCCGTTCCGGGCAGTGATCCGATGGTATGAATCGGGTTCCCGTGCAGTGCGATAGTTGCCATAAGTTGTTTTTTTTAAATTATGCGTGCAAAATTAGCAAATTGTAATATTATCGGGACCTATTCGTTAGAGAATATCTTGCAGGCAGGGTTTGCCTTTCATATTCTGCTCTGGTTTGAAATAAAGCTTTTATAAATGCGTATCAGCCTCGTTGTTCTGCTGACCTTTGTCTTTTTTTCTGTTGATGTTTCGCTGCGGGCACAGGAGATGCTTGGAGCAACACTGGGCAACTACTCAGGCATAAATTCCCTCCAGTTAAATCCCAGTGCCCTGCACAACTCTAAAACATACCTGGAAATCCAGTTTCTTGGAATGGAAGCGTTTGTGCAGAACAACTATTTATACATGTCGAAGTACGACTACAGGTTCAGCAATTTTTTCAAGGCGGGTTACCAGTGGCCGATGCATGATGAATATTATGGCACCGAACAGCGCATTTTCTACCATTACTCGAATGAGAGGGCCAAGAATGCCTTTGTTCAGACACGTCTCGATGGCCCCGGAGCGATGCTGATCTGGGGCCATCATGCATTTGCCCTGACCACAGCTTTCAGAACTATCGCTTCCCTCGATAATGTTCCATACGAACTGGCCAATTTCATGTATCTTGGGCTTAACTACCGGCCCCAGCACAACATCAGGTACGTTGACTATGGCCCGATCAGGGGGTCGGGAATGTCGTGGGGTGAAATAGGATTAAGTTACAGCAACACTTTTTACGCACGCGGATTTGACGTCCTTTCGGCCGGGATTTCGGTGCGGCGTCTCCTGGGCCTTGGAGGGATGTATGTCAACATCAAGGAGATGGACTATATAGTGCCCAATGATTCTTCCGTCGACATCCGGAATTTTGACGGTGAACTAGGGCTTTCTTTGCCTGTTGACTATACGACCAATACGGTGAACACCTCCCCGCTGATTAAGGGCGGTGGTTTTGGGTTTGACGTCGGAGTTACCTATACCCGGCTGGCTCAATATCATCAAAACCAGTATTTCAACTCATTATGTGCGGCAACGTATGAGGACTATATATACAGGGTCGGCGTTGCCCTGATTGACATCGGCGGGATCCGCTTCAATAAGAATGCCAGCAAGATGCACATCGACAACCGCAGCAGTTACTGGGAGAATGTAACCAGCATGGATTTCTCCACGATTCACCAGCTGATGGATACGATCAGCTACCAGTTTTACGGAGATACGACCTCGGCCTGGGCGGGGGACAAATTTACCCTGTGGCTTCCTTCCGCGCTCAGCGTACAGTTTGATTACCATCTGCAGCGCGAATGGTATGTAAATGCAAGCCTGATCTATGGATTGCCAATCGGAACGGGTTCCATTGCAAGGCCGGCGGAACTGTCAATCACTCCCCGCTATGAAACAAAATGGTTTGAAGCCAGCATGCCGGTTTCATTCTATAACTGGCAACTCGTAAGGCTGGGGCTCGCCGCGAGAATTTACGGGGTGACCATCGGAACGGATAAACTCGGCGGATTTTTTCACATGAACGATTTTACCGGGCTTGATTTTTACATTTCGTTCAAGATGTTCTTCAGCAAAGGGAATTGCAGGAACAAAGGGCCGGAGCATTGCGGCAGCATCGAATCAAAAAAGATAAAGTATTAAACCTCCGACATCCTGACATCCAGCGCATCGCGGAGCGCATTTCCCATCAGCATGAAAGCAAGGACCATCACCATGATCGCAATTCCCGGCAGAATTGCCAGGTACGCATAGTCCAGAACAATGTACCCGTAATTTTCTTTAATCATCGATCCCCAGGAAGGCACCGGCGGCTGAACGCCAAGCCCGAGGAAACTCAGACCGGCTTCCATGAGGATGGCTGAAGCAAAGTTTGCCGCGGAGATGACGATCACCGCCGCCATCACGTTGGGCAGGATGTGGCGGAAGATGATTCGGAAATCGGAAAATCCCAATGCCCTGGCCGCTTCCACATATTCTTTTTCCCTGACACCCAGTATTTGTCCCCGAACCACGCGGGCAACTTCCACCCACATGGTGAGACCCACGGCGATGAAAACCTGCCAGAAGCCTTTGCCGAGGGCAAAAGTGATCGCAATCACCAGCAGAAGTGTCGGTATCGACCACACCACGTTGATAAGCCACATGATGAGGTTGTCGACCCACCCCCGGTAGTAGCCGCCCACTGCGCCGACAAAAATGCCGATGACAAGGGAAATAAGCACGGAGATCATGCCAACGGAAAGGCTCACCCGCGTGCCGATCATCAGCTGGCTCAGGTAGTCACGCCCAAAACGGTCGGTTCCGAGTAAAAATGTCTTTTTGACCGGCTTTCCCGCTTCACTTGCCTGTACCGATTTAACCATCGCGGCATCGGCGGCCAGCGTGCCGTATTCGATGTAATAGACACGATTGCCCAGTACAGCGCAGGCGCGAACGGGAATATTCAGCATCGTCTCCCTTTTCCCGGAAATCATGGTGTGTATGAAACTGTTCCCGGTTTGTACAAGGTTGGTCTTCACAGGCAGCATAAGTACCCTGAAACCTGGTTTTTTCAGGCCAAGTTCGAGGTACTGGCTGTTTGCATAAGGGGTTTGGTCGGGTGTAATAAGGTATCCAAGGCAGGCAACCAGCATTGCAAAACCGATAAATATCATCGATCCGGAGCCAAGCCTGTTTCTTTTGAATTTATTCCAGGCAAGTGAACTGAGGGAACCGCTTGGAATTGTGATACGTTTGCTAAAAAACACGTGAAGATTGTGAAATGTGGCTTGTCAGATAACTTTTTTTAGTACTTTTGCAAAATCAAACATGGTGGTCGTAGCTCAGTTGGTTAGAGCGATAGATTGTGGATCTATAGGTCGTGGGTTCAAGCCCCATCTTCCACCCTGGAAAAGGTTGCTTCGGCAACCTTTTTTTATTTCACTTCGCCTTTGAAGCCAGGCTTGAATTCCTCCCAGGTTGTTTTCAGGTAAGCATCCGAACCAAAAAAGGCAAGGATACCCTCGAAATTCTGCGCATTCTGATATCCGGCAACCACCGTGAGGGCTTGTCCCTTATCATTCAGAAAGACATACGACGGGTATGAAAGCTGACCTTTCAGCATTTCGATTGCCAGTTGGTGCGTACTCCGGTTACCTGCCGGATTTGGATTCACGAAGACCTTCCCGTCGATCACGACAGTATCTTTGCGTTCAGCATTAAATTTGACGCAGTAATAATTGTCGCTCATGTATTTAACAATCACAGGATTTGTAAATGTTTCCGCATCCATTTTTTTACACCAGCCGCACCAGTCCGTAAAAACATCAATAAATATTTTCTTCGGTTTCTTTTTCATCAGTTTATAGGCATCTTCAAAGGAGTACCATTTGATGGTTGCCACTTTGCCCGAAGGCTTTGCCTGTTCCTGTGCGATTGTTGCCAAAGGATGAACAAAGACCAGGGAAATGAAAATAAAAAGGATCAGTTTTCGCATGTTTGATTGGTTGAGGGTTAATACTTAATGTTAAATCGTGAGTGGTGAGTGGTGGCGTTACTTGTCACTTGTCACTTGTCACTTATCACTCGTAAATCCTTAATGTCTTTCCATTTCGCGCTGATGATCTTTTTGTTTCAGTGTTTCGCGTTTGTCGTAAGCATGCTTGCCGCGGGCCAGTGCGATGGTGAGCTTCGCAAGCCCCTTTTCATTGATGAACAGCAGAACGGGGATGATCGTGAATCCGCGCTCTTTGACTTTTACGGCAAATTTTTTCAGCTCCCGTTTGGTCAGCAGCAGCTTGCGGTCGCGTTTCGGCTCATGATTGTAGTGCGTTCCGAAGGCATATTCAGCAATGTGCATATTGCGCACGAACAGTTCAGTACCGGTAAATGTACAATATGCATCCGCGATGGAAGCCGTGCCATCGCGGATCGATTTGATTTCAGTCCCGGTCAGCATCAGGCCGGCAGTTACTTCCTGGATAAGGAAGTATTCGTGAGATGCACGTTTGTTTCGTATGTTTACCGATTTCTCCACCTATTTTTTTTCTGGCATCAGTACTACCCTGACATAATGATCTGGCTTGAGAAACGTCTCAGCAGCCAATTTCAGGTCTGCGGCCGTTACTGAATTCACCCTGTCTTTAAACGTATCGATGTTATTTGGTGAGTCATGGTTAAAGTACATTGATTCGATTTTCCTGAGCCAGAAGTCATTCTTCTCAAGGTCGGTTTCACGTAAGCGAAGCATCGCTTCCTGGGCTTTCTTCAAATCCACATCCGTCGGACCATTTTTCCTGATTTTTTTAATTTCACCAAACACAGCTTTCGTGAGCTTGTCCGTGGTTTTTGGCGAGCAGCCAAACATTACCAGCGTCTGAACAGTTGGTTTGGGATACTGATCGAAGTTGATGGCCACCTGGGGCGAATATACCCCGCTCATTTTTTCGCGAATGACCTCCACCAGTTTGATGTTCATGATTTCCTTGATCATGTTCATACACAACAGATTCTTTTCAGTCCACACAAAATCTTCAGGCAATACCAAACCAACCATGCTTTGCGGATCAGTTCCCTTGTAAAACGTAATATTCGTGATTCCCTGGGCAACCTTAGGCGAAGTGTCTTTCCATGTCTCGTTGCGGTTGAGGTTCGGCAGGCTGCCAAAATATTGTTCTATGAACGGAGAAATGGAATCCACCGAAAAATTACCAACCAGGAAGAATTTAAAATCACCGGCATCAGCAAACCGGTCCTTGTATATTTTGAAAGCCTGGTCGAGGCTTACTTCGCCCAGCTGCGCAGGTGTCGGAAAGATGACCATTCGCTTATACCCGGGATAAACTGACTTATACAAAGTATCATAGAAAGACATAACCGGACTGCTTTTCATGAATTTCATCTGGTTTTCCATCTGAGACATGAATGCTTTGAAAGCCGTGGTATCTTTTCGGGGTTGATCAAAGTACAGGTAGACAAGCTGCATCATGGTCTCGAAATCTTTTGGCGTGGAATTCCCCCTGAAACCTTCCTTTACATCATCGATATAAGGGTTGAGTTGTATATTCTTGCCCTTAAGTTTCTTCTGGAGTTCGATGTTGTCAAAATTTCCGATTCCACTCATGTCAATGATCTGGGATGCATAGTTCACCGACATAAATTCATTATCCGGCACCAGTGAATTTCCTCCGGGACTGTATGCTGATACAAGAATCTCATCATTTTTAAAGGTTGTGGGTTTCAGGACAACTGTAATCCCATTGGAAAGTGTCAGTTCAGTGGCACCAAGTTCCTTTAGTTCTTTACTGCCGGTAATTTTACCAGGTTTAAGTGTTCCCCGAACAAGCGGTTCCTCGCGGAAATTATCGACATAGGCAGTAAGTTCCCTGGTTTTTGAATCTTTCAATATCCCAAGGATATCACTTTGGGAAGGAACTTTAACCCCTTCTTTTTCCGGTGCCATAACGACAAGTCCAACATTGTTGTCGGTAACCCATTTTTTTGCCAGGTCATTGATGTCGGCCAGTTTGATTTCTGGCAAAACATTCTTCAGATACTTGAATTTTTTCTGAGCACCGGGAATGGCATCCTGAGAAAGATAATTGCTTACATACTCGGAACAGAAGGAATTTGATTCAGTTTTGTCAAACTCTTTTGAGTTTTTCTCATACGAGCTTAAAAGCTCATCTTTTTGACGGTCAAGTTCAGTCTGGGTGAATCCAAAGCGCTTTACACGTTCATTTCCAGCAAGCAGAATTTCAAGGCTTTTGTCAATTTTACTTTCCTTGCACAAGGCATTGATCATAAATGCGTCTTTGCTCCTCGAAAGAAAACGGCCATAATCGGCACCTGCAAAAACATAGGGTGATTCAGGCTTTTGAGAAATCTCACCGAAGCGGTTATTCAGCATACCTGTATACAGTTCTGCCATGATTTTTTCACGGAAATCGCCCAGGGTTTTATCCGGGCTCAACGGGTGTTTATAAAACACGAGGACCACATTGTTGGTGGCTTCTTTATCTGTGGTGATGGCAATAAGCGGTTCAGTATTGTCTGGGATTTCGAAAGAAGTCCTTTCTCTCGGATTTGTAGGATTCTGCATGTTCCCGAAGTGGGCTTTAATTTGCGCAACAGCATTGTCAATATCAAGATCGCCGACTAAAACCACTGCCTGCAGGTTCGGACGATACCAGTCATGGTAGAAATCTTTCAGGGTCTGGTGCTTGAAATTCTGGATGACGTCGATTTTCCCGATCGGAAGGCGTTCCGAATATTTGGAACCTTTGAAGATGACCGGGAAAAACTTCTTCATCATGCGGTCCTGTGCGCCCAGGCCAAGTCTCCACTCTTCGGTGATGACGCCCCGCTCCTTATCGATCTCCTTGTCCTCCAAAACGGCATAATGTGCCCAGTCTTCCAGCACCTTGTATCCTTTTTCGACAAGTACCGTATCGTCTGTCGGAAGCTGCAGCATGTAAACGGTTTCATCGAAGCCTGTATATGCGTTGATATCGGCACCAAACCGCACACCTGTTTTTTGCAAAAAATCAATCAGCTCATTTTTGGGAAAGGTTCTTGTTCCATTAAAATTCATGTGTTCCATGAAATGTGCAAGCCCTTGCTGATCGTCATTTTCAAGAATTGAGCCGGCATTCACAACCAGCCGGAGTTCAACTCGTTTTTCAGGCTTTTTATTCTTCCTGATATAGTATACCAGGCCGTTGTCGAGCTTGCCGATTTTGACATTGGGGTCAACTGCAAGAGGGGTCGTGAGGTCAACAACCGGCTGCTGACTGAACACAGAAAAAGTAAAGAGGATCAAACCGGTAATTGCCAGGGATTTGTACAGATTTGTTTTCATGCTGCGGGTTTTTAGGTTGAACTGAAGGAAATCAATGCAATTTTAGCAATTATTCACCGAAAATCCAAGGATTCAATCGACAATCGTAAATCATCCCATCAAAAATCCCGGTGAGTGAAAATTAAAACAGACTCTTAAATCTTCACGGAAATCCCCACCAGGAAATTGATGCACGCCTGCGGGAAATAGCCGTTGTATTCACTGTAAATGCCATCGAGGTAGTAGGGGTAAACCCAGGCACTGGTTTCATATTTTGCGCTGAACAGGTTGTTGACTGCAAGGTTGAACCCGATCTCCTCAAAGATCTTCGTCTTCAGCGTGAATATTGCACCGACGCCGTTCACAAAATACCCGTTCAGCGACCTGCCTTCATCCGATGTGTTGTCGATAAACTGTTTTCCGACATACTTGGAATTCAGGCTGAATGACAGGTGCTGGGTTGGTTTGTATGTGATCACGCTGCCGGCAATAATATCAGGGGAAAAAGAGAGGTCGGTTGTTCCCAGTGATTTGCTCCGCTGCCCAAGGTAGTTCCAGCCAGCGTCGTACAGATCGACATATTGCACGAAATCGTTGATCCTGTTCCTGCTCAGCGTAGCGTTGAGGCTCCAGGTCAGCTTTTTCTGAAACAGTTCGAATAAAGCCGTAATCTCAATTCCTTCCCGGTAACTGTGGGGAACGTTGACCATCACAGCCTCTCCAACGTTGTTGATTTCACCTGTAAGCACAAGCTGGTTGCGGTAATCCATGAAATAAACGTTTGCCCCGAGTGTCATTCCCGGGTGCCGGAAGGTGTAACCCAGTTCATAATCAAACAATGTTTCGTTTGTCGGTTCTTTTCCCGGATCAGCATCCTTGTAATTGTTGCGGCTTGGCTCACGGTTGGCAACCCCGAAGGAAAAATAGAGATCGTTGTTCTTATCCGGTTCGAAAAACAGTCCGCCTTTCGGATTGAAAAAGTCAAAGAAATGCTGCTGGTCGATATTCTTCAGGTTGTCAAGTTCGCCTTTCATGGTATAGCTCACATGGCGGTACTGAAGATCGGCGAAAAGGTTCAGCTTTTTCATCACCCGGCAGCTGGCTTTTACAAAAACATTGAAGTCTGTTTTCAGGCCTGTGTTGTAATACCAGTTCCTTTCATTGTCGCCGTTTGAGGCATATTCGGCCCAGGTAATTTTGCCTGAATGGCGGCCGTCGTACCTGTTCCAGGCCCCGCCAAGTGTAACTTTCAGCTTTTCAGGTATCGTGTAATTACTGGAAAAGGTGATCCCGTAAAAGTCATTGTCCATCATTTTGCGGTTTACAAGGTCGGTCGAGGTGAGCGTGCTGTCGCCGATAACGACGTTTTGGAGCCCGTAGTCTGCAAAAGAAGCATCCTGCTGGTAATTCTCATAATATCCTTTTCCCTTTGTATAATGCAGGGATGCGCTGAAATTCCAGTTTTTAGACAGCAATTGTGAAAAATGAAGCTGGTAATGATCCTGCTGGTAATTGTCCGTCTGGTTTTTGTAATATGCAATGCTGCCGTTATTGTCAAAATACTCACCCGATGGATTATACGTGCGGTTCGTCGCGAGGGAGTCTTTGGGGACGCCTTCCCATGCCTGGTATGTCCGTTCGAAGCCGGAGAACGTAATCAGCCTGACGGTAGTGTTTTTGCCGTAATAGCCTCCCGAAAAATAATAGGATTTGAGGTTTGAAGAGGCGCGGTCGATGTATCCGTCGGAACGGATGTAGGAAAGCCTTCCGTCGACGCTGAATTTACTGGCCAGCAACCCCGTCCCGAATCGCAACGTCGATTTCAATGTATTGAAGGAGCCACCGGAGATGTCCAGTTCTCCGTATGGGTCCTGGTGAAGGTCGGATGTCATGAAATTAATGGAAGCACCGAACGCCCCTGCGCCGTTTGTGGAGGTGCCGACACCGCGCTGGATCTGGATATTCTCCGTGGATGAGGCCATGTCGGGCAGGTCGACGAACCATACCCCCTGCGATTCTGCATCGTTCAGCGGGATTGAATTCACCGTTACATTTATGCGTGTGAGGTCGGATCCGCGGATGCTGAAGGTGGAATACCCGACTCCGTTTCCGGCATCGGAAGTAACGACTGTTGACGGGCTTCCCTGGATCAGGGTGGGAATATCCTTCCCCAGGTTTGTCTCTTTAATGGTCCTGTTTGAGATGGATGTATAGGCGGCAGGGTATTTATCCTGCGCCCTGGTGGCGATGATGTTTACTTCGTTCCCGAGGATGGCGCTTCCGTCAAGCACGATGCTTATCGCGGTATCTCGGGCAACCGGCAGGGCTGCCTGGAATGTTTTATAGCCCATGAACGAGGCCCTGATGGTCAACTTCCCGGGCCTGATCCCTGTCAGCATAAAGCGGCCGTCGTTGTCGCAAATTGCGGAAACTGAACTTTTTTCATTCGAAACATGGGCGCCGGGAAGCGGGGTTCCGGTAATTTTATCGGTAACAGTTCCGGTAACAGTGATTTGTGACCACGCGGGTGTGGCGTAAAACACAATTCCGCACAGGATGAGTGCAGCAAATAGTCCATGCCTCCGGCATGTCTTGATTGTAATTTTCATGTTTGTCAATTTTCCTACGCCGGCATTACCCGGATCAGGTTATTGGGGTATGATCTCAGCCCTTGTTTTAAGGCACCCCCTGAGGAGAAGAATTGCTGCAAATGTACAAAATGGCGAAATGGTGAAATAGCGAAATAGCGAAAAAAAAACATTTACCTTTGTGTTTTAACTTTGCAACATGAAACTTTTGATTATCAACGGGCCAAACCTTAACCTGCTGGGGAGCCGGGAACCTGAAGTTTACGGGAACATGCCGTTTGAAATTTACCTGAAGAAACTGCGCAAAAATTACCCGCACGTCACCATCGAATACTTCCAGAGCAACATCGAGGGAGAGATCATCGATGCGCTGCAAAAGGCAGGTTTCCTGTATGAAGGGATCATTTTGAATGCGGGAGGTTACACGCACACGTCGGTCGCCATTGCCGATGCCGTTAAAGCAATAAAATCGCCGGTGGTAGAGGTACACATATCCAACACCTTCGCGCGGGAACCGTATCGTCATACATCATTGCTGGGAGCCTTTGCAACAGGGAGCATCATCGGATTCGGGCTGGAATCCTACAGGCTTGCCATTGAGAGCCTCACGGCAAGGTTGGCGTGACCTTTACCGGGAATAAAATTTCTTTTTGTTCAGCTGTGAGAATTTCCGCTTGCCGGTAAGGTAATATTCCATTACGATGTTTTTGCCGTAAACATCTTTCATCGATCCGTGTTTGAGTCCAATCCTTTTCTGCTTTGTTTTCCGGAAGGAGTGATAGAAACTTAAATGGGCGCGGGTTACTGCCCAGAAATCCCTGAAACCGGCCTGGAACAGGAATTTGAACGCCGCAATGGTATCGAGGAGGTAGCGTACAACAAACACCGGTATCAGACGGTCGTCAGGCAGGTTTTTATAGAGCAGGAAAAAGTTGTTGCGGAAATTCAGGTAGGTTTTGCGCCATGATGCTTTTGGCAATGTGCCGCCGCCGATGTGAAACACGGTGGAACCGGGGCAATACATGATTTTATACCCGTTATTCTTCAACCGCCAGCAAAAATCAATCTCTTCCATGTGAGCAAAGAAATCTTCATCAAGACCTCCATAGCGGTGAAATAATTCGGCTTTGACAAACATGCAGGCTCCTGTTGCCCAGAAAATCTCCATCACATCATCATACTGGCCGTGATCTTCCTCTATTGCAAGAAAGATGCGCCCGCGGCAGAAAGGATAGCCGTATTTGTCAATAAAGCCCCCGGCAGCTCCGGCATATTCAAATTTTTTTGGTTCCAGGAAGGAGCGGATCTTCGGTTGGCAGGCCGCGATCATTTCATCCTGCTCCATGAGATCGATGACCGGTTTTATCCAGTTTTCGGTTACTTCAATATCCGAATTCAGCAGGATGTAATAATCGGCCGTTACCTGGCTGAGCGCAAGGTTGTAACCCCTGGCAAAACCGCCATTGTCGGGATTCCGGATGATGCGGATTCCGGGGTAGGCGGATTTCAGGAATTCAACGGAATCATCAGAAGAAGCGTTGTCGGCGACAATAATTTCCGCTTCGTCTTTGCTGTATTTAATCAGCGTGGGAAGAAACTGCTCAAGGTATTTCTTCCCATTCCAATTCAGGATGATTACAGCAATGGTCATTAATTGCAGATTAAAAATTATAGATCATGAAGAACCAACGGACTGCGGCATCTCACGCATCACGCTTTACCGTTTCGGCGCTGTAAAAGTACAAATAAAGGCCCGTAAATGAAAAGTTAATTATTAATTAGTTGGGCAGTTCCCAGTAATCCGTCTGCATGTCGCCCCATGCATTGATAACCTGGGTTTCCTGGAGATCGCGCGTTTCATAGATCCTGTTCCGGAGATCTATTTTCCAACGGGTATTCATGATTTCGCCGGTGGCATCGGAATGGAGCAGCAGGAAGTCGCTGGTGACCCTGTCTGGCGAGTAAAATACGAATTTTTTGTTGCGCTGATTGTTGTTGAGTGTGTAATACTGCCAGATTTCGTAGGGGTAGTTGCTGGGTTCCATGCTTTGCACGCTCCGAGTGTTCGGAGGGCCATACTGAAGGTAAACCCTTCCGCGGTCGGTCTGGTAGCCTTTTTTCACCGGGGTTCCAAAATTAGCCTGTACTTTGATTATCTGTCCCTTATAAAAGTTCCACGCCAGTTCCGGGTTTTTCTCATCGCGGCTCACCCAGAAACTGTAGAGAAACTGCTGCAGTGTTTTAATATCAGCTTTTTTGACCGATTCACGGATGAAAGCTTTCTCCAGTCCATTTGCAACGGGATACATGCTGTTGATATCCTCGCGAAGCGTATCCGCATTGGTGATTTTTTCGGCAAACGTGTTTCCGATTTCAGTAGCACCAAGGTCCGAAAGGGAAACCTGGGCCTTCGGGTTCATCCGTTGAAAAAACATTTTTTTCGAAGCTACCAGGTCGTTTTGCTGATTTCTCGCCTCGATCACCAGGTTGTAGTTCCCGGTTGGCAGATTCTCAACAGCCATTTCGGTAAGGATGACATTTACCTCCCTGGCTGTTTCCTTTTTTACCTTCGAATAGGTATTCAGTTTCAGGTTGCTTTCGAACGACTCGACATAATAGGATACCAGGAATTTCTGATCCTGTCCCACCGATTTGCCGACATTGTACAACTCACAGTAAAAAATCATTTTGGTTTCGCTTTCCGGCAAAAACGTAAAGGCATACGGCACCAGTTCATACCCGCTTTTGGTGAGGGTGGTCGGAGCTGACGATTTGGTGTATGATTTAACAAGTTCTATCCCTGAGAAGGCGGGTTTGTCGGCCGGGAAGTCGACGGTAACGGCCTGGCTGAATGGCATTGCTGCTGCCGATTTGTTTTTATCGGACAGCTGGATCTCAAAATCATAGACTCCATTTTGCAGTGCAAAGCGCTGTTGATCAATAAATTGAAAATCCGTTTTCAGGGTGTCTTCAATTTCCGTGGAGGTCAGTTCGTATTTTTTAAAGGCTTTGATCTCCTGGGCTTGTTTGAAAGTCATCAGGATATTGACGGTCGCCTGGAATTTTCCGTTATCCTTTTTAACAAATTTCACGCTGTTCGCCGCCACGGAAAGATAGGTTTCAACATAAGGTCCTTCAGGAGAGTTGAAAGTTGTATAGCTGAGGAAAGCCCAGAGATTTCTGGCATCAGCATTTGATGCAGCCATCACGAACATCGCAAAGACCAGCAGTAAGAATATTTTTTTCATGACTCGTCGCCGTTTAAAAATTCAGATAAATGTACAAGGTACAAAGATAGGGCGGGGGTGTTGAAAATACAAGTGAAATCGGTGAATGCGCCATTTTGGCTGACAAAATAGTACCGTTACGGAAGTTAAAAGCCATTCTCAAGTTTGGCAGTCTCTGAAATATGTGTAATTTTGCTCTCGGAGAGATGGCAGAGCGGTCGATTGCGGCGGTCTTGAAAACCGTTGACCTGCAAGGGTCCGGGGGTTCGAATCCCTCTCTCTCCGCTTGATTAGAATGCATAAAAACGAAAACCACTGAAAATAAGCATATTTCGGTGGTTTTTTGTTTTTAGGAAGTCCAAAATAAGGCACTTTAAAGCAAACTGCCGGCGGCTGCCTGAAAGTGGTCAGATGATCTGTCTTGTCCATTAATAGTACAAGGGATAAAACCTGAAGTTTCCGAGAGAATTGTACTCGATGGCCGGCGCTGGCATCTTGATTATGCTTAGTACCGTGAAAACAACTTTCAATACTTTTGACTGCGTCGGTATGCGTGTAAGATCCACATCTACCGAAAGCATGAACCTGCGGTATCTTGCCTGGTAAGGGGTAGAAGGATTGTTGTCGTTTACATTGGCTCCCGTCATTCCGCCAGCTCCGTAACCGAACGCAATATTTAGCCATCTGGGGAATCGTTTCCCTTTTGGAAGGAAGCTGCTAATGTTGCCGGAAAGCCAGAAACTCATTCCATTATAGTCTTTAAGAATCTGGTATGCAAGATTGGTTCCAAGCAGATCAGGTCTGTACACAGGGTAAGAAGTCTGGTGGAATGAA